>JALVAU010000120.1 GCA_027011025.1 Campylobacteraceae bacterium
TAACACCACTACATCATAAGGTCATAAAAGCTTCACAATATGATATAGAGATAGCAAAAGAGCCCTTCAAAAAAACAGTAGAGGAGTTAAATATAGACTATAAACTTTTTTTTGATACCTTAAATGAGCTAAAAAGTGCAGGCATCATGAGAAGATTTGCTTCTATACTAAATCATAGGAAGGCTGGTTTTAATGCAAATGCCATGGTTGTTTGGGATGTGGACGAAAGAGATGGCCAAAAGATTGGGAAAATAGCAGCCTCATTTAGTGCCGTCAGCCACTGCTATTTAAGGCCAAAGTATCCAAATTGGCAGTATAATCTCTTCACTATGATTCATGGCAAAACCAAAGAAGAGACAAACTCTATAATCAATGAAATTTCAAAAGAGATAAAAGCAAAATCATTTATGCCGTTATATTCATCTAGAGAATTTAAAAAAGTAAGAATAGAATACTTTTGCGATAACTTTAAGAAATGGGAAAATAATTTCAGCAAAAAATGATTCAAGTCAATTAAATTATATGAAACTTAAGATATAATACTTATAAATTTTATAAGGAGGACAAATATGACATTTGCGAGTTCGATAGAGTTGCTTAGGTTTCATAATGTTGCTTATACTATCTATGCATTTCTGATTATATCAGTTGTTGCGTGGTTTGGATACAACCTTACGAAAGCTAAAAAGGCTAATTCATTGGTTAGAATTCCATTTTATGCATATATTGCGTTTTTGGTTATAGGCGGTGTGGGGCATCACATCTTTACATACAATACAATACCTTGGGTATCAGAGGATATCAGCAGGGATCACATCACACCTGATCAAACTTTTAATTTTGAGATTAAAGATCATAAGTGGATGCTTCCAAAAGAGAAGATAAACATCAAGTGTGGTCAAAAAGTCATGTTTAAAGTAAAAAGTGATGATTTGACTTATGGCTTTGGTCTTTTTAGGCAAGATGGAACTATGGCAATGCAGATGCAAGTAGATCCTGGCTCACCAAATGAAATATTATGGACATTTAATCATAATGGAGTTTTTGATTTAACTTCAACAGAATACTCTGGTCCAGCACAATATGATGAAGAGGGAAATGATTTGATGAAAGTAAAAAAACTAGTTAAAGTAACAGGATGCACAGGAGGTCAAAAATGAGTTTTGCAAAAAATCTAATAAGCGGGACTAACTTTGATCACACAGGTTTGAATGCTTTACAAAAAGTAACTCTTAGAGCAGTTGTTATGGCTTTTCTATTTTTCGGACTTACTGCAACTGAAGGTATGATTATGAGATTAGTAGCAACAGGACCTGCAAATCCACTACCTGAGATGTTCTCACACCCTTCACACTACTTTGCTATTATGACAGCTCACCCGATTGTAGGTATCTTTGGCTCAACATATCAATTAGTATTTGCAGCATTTATGTTTTTAGTTCCTTTCTTAACAAAAAAACCTCTATATAGTGTAAAATTAGCAAATGTTGTTTGGCTACTTATCACTATCGGTACTGCATTGGCATGGCTATCAGCTTTTGTTACACACTATGCTCCACTATACACACTATATTGGCCACTTCCTGCAGATACTCATCAGTTCAATGTCATAGGAGGTATAGTATTTATTGTGGGTGTCGCTCTTATAATGGTTGGTACTTTAGGGTTTATTTACAATATATATGCAACTATATTTGCTCGTGTCGGTGTTCATAAAAATAAAACTACAAAAGAGCTTTTGATTTCAGGTTTTGGAATCGATGGTATGCTAAATCTTTGGTATAAGATTACCGGCAGACCTCCATACTCAAAAGAGCCTGCTCTTGCGCTTCCTGTTGTTGCCATATTTAGAGGAACAGTAGATACATTTTTAGATGCTCTAGTTATACTAGGTGCTGGTGTCTTAGTTCTTATCTATCTTGTAGCAGATGCAGGAGGAATGAGCCTAGATGTAACAAGCATAAATGCACTATTATATAAAAACTTTTTCTGGTGGGGACTTGACTTAGTTGCTGATGGTTTGGTTCTTATATATGTTGCCGGTTCTTGGTACTTGCTCGCTACTTTAATCACGGGACAAAAACTGTTCATGGAAAATGTAGCAAGAGCTGCACTTATGCTAGAACTACTTGTATCTTGGATGGTTTGGTCTCACCACCTACTAGGAGATCAGGCACAACCTGAAATGATGAAACTAATCTCTGGAGAGATGGTTACAGCATTTGAGCTTCTTACTCAAGGTTTAGCACTGTTTATCACACTTGTTACTCTATGGAAAGCAAGACCTCTTAAAATGACAATGGAACTCAAATATCTACTTGGTGGCTTAGTTGGATTTGGCTTGGCTGTTCCTGCTGCAATTATTCAAGCAGATATGGGTATGAACAGAGTTCTTCACAATACACAGTGGATTATCTTTGCCCATGTTCATATAGCTCTTATCGTAGGTCTATATATGACTCTATATAGTGCTGTTTATGTTCTATGGCCGATCGTAACAAACGGTACAAAAATGTACTCACACAAACTTTCAAATATCCACTTCTGGCTACACCTCATAGGTGGTATAGGTATGGGTGCCTTTGCCGGTATGGCGGGACTTGATGGTATGCTTCGTCGTCATCTCTATGTTCACGGTGAATTCAATACTCTAATGATCTTAGCTGCAATTTGTGGCTCTATGGTATTGATTGCTTGGGCACTATTTTTATTTAATATTGTTATGTCAGTAGGTATCAAAGGACTTATTGGTATATTTTTACCTGCAAAAGATAAAACTGCAAGTTACGGAATAGAAGAAGAATAAAGACTCAAGAGGGTCACTTGACCCTCTTACCTAAAGAGAAATAATGATAAACATAAAAAGAGTTGCACGAGAAATAAAAGATGTTGGACTATATGATCTAATTTTACAAGATGTACAAAAAATAGCTGGGAAAAAAAAATTAAGCACAGAAGAAATACTTAAAATTATGGATGAAAATCCTCAGATATTAGATGAGTATAAACAGGTAAATACAGAGTATAATCTCAGCAACA
>JALVAU010000121.1 GCA_027011025.1 Campylobacteraceae bacterium
CTACTGCTCCCAATATATATAGAGGGTAGCATTTTATCCTTAGTTATCACAAAAGGCAGATTGAAACTTTGAAGTGTTTGCATAACACAAAAGAGTGAATATCTATCCATATTTTGTATTACCAATTTAAATGATCTAACTTTAGGGGGGATATATTTTTGCAAATCAATATGTATAAACAGTCTGTTTACAGGATAAAGATAGGTATTTTTTTTACTTTTAACCAAACTATCAATCCAGCTTTTGGCAAAACTTTTTCTTTTTTCTTTCTTATCAAGAGGAGAAAGATACTCTTTTGTCTCTATAAACTCTGTATCAGTGTAATTAAGGAAACTATACAAAACCCCAATTACACCTAAGAACAGACTTATAAAAAAAACAATGAGTATCTTTTTTTGCATATAAGACTGCTATTTTAATTGATCTTTTAAGATATCCCCTAAAGTCATCTTATCTTCTTTGTTTATCTCTTTTAAAGCTTCTCTCTCTTTTAGCTTTGATAAACTTCTAACAGACAATCTTATTCTATTTTTCTTATCATCAATAAAGGCAATTGCAGCTTCTATCTCAGCTCCAACTTTTAACTCATCTTCATTAAGCTGGCCCAAATCTTCTTTTCTTATCAGAGCATCAACACCGTTTTCCAACTCAACAAAAACACCAAAGTCTTTAACATCTCTTATAGTACCCTTGACTATATCACCATTTGAGTGAGTCTTTGCATACTTTTGAATTGGGCTATCTTCAAGTGCCTTTTTGCTTAGAGATATCTTTTCATTTATGTCATCAATCTTGACTATTTTTACCTCTATCTCATCATCACTTTTAAACATATCTTTACATTTATTGTTTCTATCCCAAGAGGCATCTTCATTATGAAGCAAACCTTCAACTCCATCTATTCTCACAAATGCACCAAAGTTAGTTACTGTAGTAACTTTACCGGTTACAACATCACCTGTATTATATTTTTTCAAAAACTCATCAAAAGGTTTTGGTAGAACATTTTTCAAAGAGACTCTAAGCCTTCTTTCATTTGCATCAATCTCTATAACTTCAACATCAATCTCTTCATTTTCTTTTATATAATCTTTAGGATGCTTGATATTTTTATCCCAAGAGACTTCTGAAATATGTAAAAACCCTTCTATATCATTTCCCAAATCAACAAATGCGCCATAAGGCTCTATATTGCTGACTGTAACAGAAATTGTATCTCCTGTCTCTAGTTCTCCTTTTATTTCATCCCAAGGATCAGGCATAGCCGCTTTTATCGAGAGAGAAAGATGTCTTTTTTCTTTGTCATATTTTATAGCCTTAACAGGAACAACTTCACCTTCACTATATAGAGAATTTGGATTTACAGGACCTTTATAACTTATCTCACTATAATGAACAAGCCCATCAACTCCTCCTACATCTACAAACATACCATAAGTTGTAATTTTTTTAATTACACCCTCGACTATTTCATCTTTTTCTATTAACTCTTGAACTATCTCTTTTCTTTTTTTTCTCTCATCATCTAAAAACTTCTTTCTTGAGACTATGATAGATTCATTTTGTGCGTCAATTTTAATAATCTTCACTTTAATTGTTTTTCCCATTAAAGAATTCATATCTTTAACAGCAGCTTGTGAACGAGGCAAGAAAAACTCTATACCTTCCTCATTCTCAACTATAAAACCACCTCTGTTTTTATTTACAACTTTTACATCTAAAATTTTCTCTTCGTCCTCTTTAAAAGAGGCAATGAAATTCTTAACTTTCTCTTTTTTAATGGCTTTTTTATGAGAAACGATAGGTCGTTCATTCCTAAAACCAGATATCACAACAGCAATTGTATCTCCAACTTTACATGTGATATTTCCATCTGCATCAGTTACTTCAGAAGCATACAATCTTCCCTCAGATTTCTTACCTACATCAACTAAAATCACATCATCTTTGATCTCAACAACAACACCATTAATTAGTGCATCTTTCTCTGTATCTTTAAAAGACTCTTCTAACATAGTCGCAAAATCCATCTCCTCTTG
The DNA here is from genome assembly GCA_027011025.1 of Campylobacteraceae bacterium. Classification (GTDB taxonomy): domain Bacteria; phylum Campylobacterota; class Campylobacteria; order Campylobacterales; family Sulfurospirillaceae; genus JAADIZ01. The sequence goes on from JALVAU010000121.1 coordinate 2,040, forward strand.
TTCATTTGCGCTGTGTGATTGAACTGTTTCGTTCGCCTCATTCACCATTTCTTTCCCTTATTTTAGATTTTTTACATGTAATATAAACATGAAGTACGATATTATACTTAAATTTCCTTTATTTTTCCAATAATTTTTTCTATGATCCAATCAGGAGTCGATGCACCAGCAGTTACACCGCATTTTTTTTTATTTATAAACCACTCTTTTTCTAGTTCATTTTCACTCTCAATTAGATAACTATCTTTACAAAACTCTTTTGAGATATTATGTAGTTGCTTTGTATTTGATGAGTTTTTACCGCCAACAACCATCATAATATCTGATTTTTTTGCTAGCTCCTTTGCTGCATCTTGGTTGTCAAATGTTGCATTACAAATGGTGTTAAAAACCCTTACCTCTTTATAATTTTTTATAAGATAACTTGCTACTTGTATAAATTCATCAGCTTTTCTTGTTGTTTGCGATACAACTGCTATCTTGTGAGATAGAAACTTATCTTTCAACTCATCAGCACTTAAAACCACAAAGACATTTTTTTTGGCATAACTCTTAACGCCTTTTACTTCAGGATGATTTTTGTCACCAAAAATAACAATATCATAACCCTCTTCACTCATTTTTTCACAAATTTGCTGAGGTTTTGTAACAAAAGGGCAAGTAGCATCTACAATATCTATATTTTTTTTCTTTAAAAATTTTAAATCCTCTTTCGGTATTCCATGTGTTCTAATGATTGCTTTTTTTATATTTTCCGTATCTTTTAACTCATTGAGTGTTTCAACATTATAATCTTTCTTCAACCTTTGGATCTCTTCATTATTATGTATAAGAGGACCAATTGTTGAAGCATCTCTTGAGTTTTGTGCTATATCTATAGCTCTTTTTACACCAAAACAAAATCCATAATGCTTTGCCAATTCAACTTCCATATTTGTCCTTATATATTTATAATTTTTGAAAGTAACTCTATAAAATTTGAAAAAGATGTTTTAATAC
>JALVAU010000122.1 GCA_027011025.1 Campylobacteraceae bacterium
AAATAGAAAAGGAGAGAAGATTGCACTATAAACTCCAAAAGTATCTAAAAAATATCCTCTTGGTTTTCCCCCATCATCAAACCCATACATGTACATAGATAACCCAAACAATATAACAGAAAATATCAACAGCCTATTGTCTTTTTTTGATACAGCAAAAAATATAAGAGAGAGATATAGAATTGAAAATGAATTATCTACGAATAGGGAAAACAGAAGTATGAGATAGGAAAGAAGCTTATAGTTACACATATAAAGGTAAACAAACAATAGTGTTAAAAATATAACTATTGAAGCAGAATTTACCAAAAGTGCAGCAGAATTTATACCCGGCAACAGTGCAAATATAATAACTGACAAAATCCTATCTGTTCTTCTTTTTAGAAAAAGTTTAGAAATCTTATATATCAAGAACAGAGAAAAAATATGAAAAATAATAAATGGTAACCTTAAAGCTAAATCATTTTGTCCTAATACCCCCATAAAGATATGTGAAATATAGTGAACTATAGAGTTGCTATAGAAAAATATCTGGGCTTCATTTGCGGAAATAGAGATAGAATTTGTTTCAAATACTAAAAATATAGAGCTAATAAGTAAGATAAGTGTTAACTGTATATTCTCTTTTTTCATAATTTTAAAAAATTATCCAAAATCTCGTATCCATATTCGCTCAAGATTGACTCGGGATGAAACTGTACGCCATAGATATTTTTATCTTTTATCTCAAGAGACATTATCTCTTTGTCATCTGTGCTAAATGATGTCGGAAGGACTACTGATGGCAAATTTTTATTTTCCACTACTAAAGAGTGATATCTTGTCATAGTAAACTCTTGAGGTAAACCGTCAAATATGCAGGTATCTTTACTTTTATGAATAGTCGAAGTTTTACCATGCATCATATTTTTTGCTTGCACAACTTTTCCACCAAAAACCTGAGCTATAGCTTGATGACCTAAACATATACCCAAGATCGGCAGTCTATCTTGAAAATGCTCTATAACTTCAAGGCTGATACCCGCTTCATTTGGCGTAGCTGGACCAGGAGATATGATAATTTTTTCCGGATTTAGTGCCTCAATCTCACTTATGCTCAACTCGTCATTTCTTATCACTTTCAAATCTGCCCCTAATTCTAGGCAATACTGAACTATATTGTAAGTAAAACTATCATAATTATCTATCATTAAAATCATATAAAAATCCTTTGATAGTGATATTATACCGTTTTTTAGTAATTTTCATTCTCATCTCTTATATAATTTTTACTTTAGAAGCCAATAGCTTAAAATACTCTTTTGACCAAAAATCAAACACCCTTTGGTCTTTTACGAAAGGTCTGACCTCATCAATCGCTTGAGTTATATTTACTGTCTCTATTTTAGCATAAAGTAGGTCAAAAAACAGCTCTTTTGTCAAACTCTTATCCTTAAGATTGCCACTCTCTATCATCCTTTGCGATAGATGCTCCAAGTTAAGTTTTATCTGATTTTTAACATACCATTCAAAATCAAACCAATCTCTACCCTTGACTCTGTTTTTCCAAGTTCTAAACAATAGAGCATGCATTTTGCCAGCGTATAGATTTGGCAAAGTCATCGTTCGCACATTAAAAGTTGTTGGCAATAAAAGTGTTTGGGATTCACTTTGAAATTTGAGTGGTGGATTGGTGTCTATTTCTAATTTTATTTTCAATTTTCTTCCACTATGAACGCTTTCTAATCCATTTGCTTCTATATCTAACAAGTGAATCGAAGTATCATTTTTCAAAAATGCAGATTCAATATCTGTTTTACTTTTTTTGGTTTTTTTACTGAGTTGCACTTTTATACCCAAAGCTTCAAACTCTTCAATGATGTATGGAAAATACCTGCTTATATCAAAATCTCTGTTTTTCTCCAATAACGAAAAATCCAAATCTTCTGAAAATCTATCTAGTCCATAAAGGATACGAAGTGCCGTACCCCCATAAAAAACTGCTTTTTCAAAAAAACCTCCACGATACAGCCCTAAAAGTGCAATCTCTTGGAAAATTTCCTTTAGAGCATTGATGAGTTCATCTTCGCCATGAGGATTGTATCTTTTCAACATTATATCTATTATGTTCACTCTTGTATCTCCTCAATTATCTTTTGCAGCAACCCTATCTTTTTTGATTTTGTGATATAAAAATATGCTTGAAATACTTTCATATCACACCCTAAAAGCTCGTTCATATCTATCCGCAAATCATCTTCTAAAAAATCAGCCATAGCTTTTTTGCTTCTTATGGAAATATCTTTTGTATAATATACCTTGTCGCAAAGCGCCTTCTCTTTGGATGCAATGATAAAGTTCCCGCTTCTTATGGATTTTATATTTAATCCTAAACTAAAAAGCTCTTTTTTTATTTGCCTATAGCTAAAAGTCCCAAAAGGAGTGCCAAAAGTTTTAGAACGCTTTGTTGTAGCTGATGTAACCTCATAAACACTCTCGGGAATAAGCGAGTAATACCAAAGAGCATAATCAAAAGAGATGTATGAAGGTCCTAAAAGTGTATTTGCAATAATCTCCTTTGAAATCGACTGTTCTTTGCTAGTGCTATTATAGATATACAAACCGCTTTTTAAGGAAGTTAAAATTCCTTGTTTTTTAAGCCAAACTATCTTATCATTTATTTGCTTGTATCCTAAGTTTGTCAAAATAGACGCGAGTGTTGCATGGTCGATTATCTTTGAAGTATATCTGCTTAACTCTTTTTCTATATCTCTCATGTAGTGTCATCCTTGCATATCAAATCTACAAATAATCGATTTAATATGTAATTATAGCATAAATTTTAGTAATGACACAAGCATTAAAAATTTTTAGTAATTTTCTATCAAACTTTTTGTGATGGAATCTAGGATTTCAAAAGAGTATTTACCTGAAATATTTTGTTTATCTAATATCGGGTTTATCTCTGCGCTCTCCCAGCAGCATACTTTTGAGTTTTTT
>JALVAU010000123.1 GCA_027011025.1 Campylobacteraceae bacterium
GTTTATATACACTCTTTAACTCTTTTTTGAGATCTATCTTATCTAAATCATCTCTGTAAGAGCTAAAATTTTCTACATACAATTTCACTTTAGCTCCTTTTTGATGATAAGAGAGGTATTGTTGCCTCCAAAGCCAAAATAGTTACACATAAAAGTGCCCCTATCGCACCTTTTGTGTCTGCTTAGGGGTTGATATGTCGATGATATGGGTGAATTGCAAAAGAGAGTTTTTGGCAAAAACCCCTTGTCTATACAGCCCATAAGTGTGGCAATTTCCAGCACTCCGCTAGCTCCTATGGTATGCCCGATATATGGTTTTAGTGCTGTAAATATAAGGTTTGGCGAAAAGAGTTTTTCTATGGCATTTATCTCTGCTTCATCATTGCTACTAGAGCCTGTGGCATGTGCCTTTAGTGCAGTGATATCCTCTACATGTAAAGAAGAGTTTTTAAGAGCTTTTTGCATCACTTCTATACACTCGTTACCACTAGAGCTAACAGATGTGATAGTTTGAGAATTACAATTGCTAAAACCGCCTTTCAGAGTCCATGCGGTATTCTCTTTTCCTAAAACCATACCGGCTATTGCTTCTCCTAATACCAATCCGTCTCTCTTAGTATCAAAAGGTTTTGGTTTGGTTTTTGAGAGAAGATCCATCATATAAAAACCACTACTCATGATGGGTGAATATATCTCTATGCCAAGCACTATGACTTGTTCTACTATATCCTCAATTATGAGATTTTTGGCTTCAAGCAAAGCATTTGCGCTTGAGGTACAGGCTGTATTTATAGTCATACTAAATTCACTCAAACCATACTTTAGAGCCAAATCTTTTGCATAAGAGTCGATACTCCTCTTTTGTGAATAGTATGGCTCTTTTTTATACTCATAAGCACAACTGTTTATAGAGTCCACTAGATACCAATCTATCAGTGAAGTACCAACGATAAGGGCAGTAGAGTCTAGTTTTTGTTTATCTAGTTTTGCAAGTAGTTTTATAAGCATACTCTCTAGTGCTTTTTGTATATCATCTCTATTTTGTTTGACTCTTTTTTTTAGTAGATAGTATGGAATTTCACTCTTTTGATTCTCTATCTTTATACTCCGTGAAGAGATAGAGACTTTTGACTTCTCTATCATCTCTATACTCTGCTTTAAATCTCCGAGTGAACACACACTGTCGTAAGCTAGGATATTTACACTAGCCATTTTTCTCATTTTTTACAAATTGTGCAAGTTTCTCTATCGTAGTGACCACTCTTCTGAAATCTTTAGAGTCTCCGAGTCTGACACCATACATCTTTTGCAATCCCATGGAGATAGCCAAAGCATCAAGTGAATCTAAATCCAATCCACTACTTGGTGAAAACAGCTCTATGTCATCGTCTATATCTTCGGGTTTGAAATCATCCTTTTCACACTCTTGAATAATCATCTCTTTTATATCATATTTAATCTTCTCAATGTCCATCTATACTGCCTTATTAAGCGACCTTTTTGGCTACTTTAGTGATAAAGCAGGTCTCAAAAGAGGTCTATTTAGGGAGATTATTATATCTAAAATTTTACATATTTAAGTTAATTGAGAAGATAGGCAACAGCATGGCTGTTACGATTACACCTATGATGGCTCCTACTATCAAGATGAGTATAGGCTCTAACAAAGAGAGCATTTTGTTTATCTTGTCACTATTCTCTTCAGTATAGAGTTCAGATAAATTCTCTAGTATCTCTCTCATTTGACTTGTCTCTTCGCCTAATGATATGGCTTGTATGAAGGATTTATCTATCTTGTAGCTCTGTTTTGAGAGTGCATTTGATAGTTTTTTCCCTTTGACCAACTCATCAGAGGCATTTAGAAAGAGTTTTGAGATAACTCTGTTTTTTATCGTATTTGAAGATAGTTTGACAGCTTGTACAAATGTTACTCCAGAGTTTAAAAGGACAGAGACTATATAAGAAAATTTTGCCAATTCAGAAGTTTGGATTATCTTGCCAAAAAGCGGTAATTTTAGAAGAATAGTATCTATAAAGTATGTAAATTTTGAGATATTTTTATACATATAAGAGAACAGGAACAAGAATACAAACACAAACACCAATATATCTATCCAATTTCTATCTATATAATCCCCTAAAGTTATCACAAACTTTGTGATTTTTGGCAACTCTTGTCCGAGTTGGTCAAACATACTTGTAATTTTTGGCACCACAACACTAAGCATGAAACCCACCATAAAAAATGAAACCAACACTATAAAGAGTGGATAAGCAAGAGCACTTGAGATTTTACTCTTTATCATCTCTTGGTTTTTTATAAATATAGAGAGCTCTTTTAAGACTAAGTCAAGCGTACCGGACTCTTCTGCTACTTTTACGGATTGCTTATAGAAGCTAGGGAGAATAAAGATATCTTGAGCCTCTAGTGCACTATAAAAGCTCTTTCCCTCATCTAGTGATGTCTCAACCGAGCTGAAAAATTTAAAAAATTTCTTGTTGTCTAGGTGTTGTTGTTTCTCTAATTTGATGGCATAAACTATGGATGATACACCTGATTTTAGATAGATACTGAGGTTTCTGCTGATAGTTGAGAGTTTTTTGGGTGGAAACTCTTTTGCAAAAAGACTCTTTTTTTTGATTTTAAAGAGTGGTTTATCTATCGTCAAAGAGCTATATATGATACCTTTTGCTCTTAGCCTTATCTTTGCCTCTTCGATATCATTGGCTTCAAAAACACCTTTGGTTCTCTTGCCGTCCTTGTTTAAACCTTTGTATTTGAAAAACATCAGTCTCTTATGCCTACTCTTAGTGCCTCTTGTAGGCTGGTTATTCCCTTCTCTACCAAAGTAGCGATTTTTTGTGATAGAAGAGTGAGTCCTTTTTGTGACATTGCCTCTCTTATCTCAAAATCATTCATGCCCTGTTTTAGCATATTTTTGATCTCATCATTCATCAAAAAGAGTT
>JALVAU010000124.1 GCA_027011025.1 Campylobacteraceae bacterium
GACATAGAGGGTGTTATACTAGGATGTACTGAGATTGGTATGCTAATCTCTCAAGATGATATAGATTTCAAGGTTTATGACACGACTTTGATTCATGCAAAAGAGGCTGTGAGGATGGCGATATGAGTATAAAAGCAGTTATATTTGACCTTGATGGAACACTGCTTGACACACTAGAAGATATAGCTATAAGTGTTAACTATGTCTTAAAAGAGTATAAAAAAGAGCCAATCGAACTAGAAAGATTTAGACATCTTGTGGGCAAAGGTGCACTTCAACTCATAAAAGATGTACTACCAGATGAAAATCAAAAGAGTATAGAAAAAGCCTTAGAACTTTTTGAAAAAGTTTATGCCAAGCAGTATGATAAAAATACCAAACTGTATGAAGGCATAGGAAAATTACTAACATTTTTAAAGAAAAGGGGTTACAAGCTAGCAATCTTATCTAACAAACCAGACAGCTTTACAAAGCTATGCGCCATCAAATACTTAAGAAAGTGGGATTTTGAAGTGGTTTTTGGAATACGAGAAAATGTACCAAAAAAACCAGCACCCGATGGAGTTTACGATATATTTCAAGCTCTACATGTAGAGGCAAAAGAGTCTGTGTATGTAGGCGATACGGATATAGATATGATAACTGCCAAAAGAGCAAATATCGAAAATTCCATTGGGGTTTTATGGGGTTTTAGAGATGAAAAAGAGCTTAGAGAAAATGGTGCAAAATACATCGCTAGTTCGCCAAAAGAGATGATAAATTTATTACTCCACCAATAAACTAACTCAACTTTTGATGTAGTGATTTTGATAACATTTGTGCTTCTTGCAAATTTAGAGGCGGTTAAGATCAAATGTAGCAGTTGTACGATCGGAAAAGATATGGTAAAGTGTGATTATTATGTAGTAAGAAAACATGACTTAACAAAACAAAAAAATTGTCTTGCTTATGCCAACTCGATAGACAATAGCGGGATGTCTGCAAAAGCATCATGGTACTACCTCTGGTTAGGTACTTAAAATTAGGACAGCATTATGCTTCGGAGTATAGTGGTTTCATCTATATGCTAGATGGTAAATTTGTTGAGGCAAAGAGAAGTTTTCTGTTTTTTAAGCATAAAGTTAAAAATATCGATTATGCAAAAAAGGACATCAAGACTATGAAATACATATATAAGAGCTTTGATGATAAGAAAGCCCTTGAGATACTTTTTCATTATGAGACCACTAAATAGTGGTCTCATAATCCTCAAAAAAAGGTCTTAGATTTTAGACTCCTGCCTCTTCTCTTCTTTGAAGCATCTCCCATTTCTTATCTACATCTTTTTGCATTTGAGTTATGATATGCTCGTTCTCTTTTTTAAACAGATGTTTAAATCTTCCTTGAACTCCCAAATAATCCCTTACCGGCACTATATTTTTTGGTCTATATGTGATAGTCAGCTTACTACCATTTTCTATCTCATACAGAGGAAATACAAGTGAATCTGTTCCTAGATCACTTACATCTATCGTTTGATCAGCTGGAAATTTCCACTCTGTAGTACAAGCACTCATCGCATTTATAAATACTGGACCCTCTGTGGCTAGAGCTTTTTGATATTTCTTCACCATATCTTTCCACTTATTTGGAGCAACTTGAGCAACATAAGGTGCGCCATGTGCAGCCATGATAGCGACTATATCTTTTTTATATTTTTTATTTCCATAACTCACTCTTCCAGCTGGAGTAGTAGTTGTGCTTGATCCTCTTGGAGTCGAGCTACTTCTTTGTCCGCCGGTATTTGCATATACTTCATTGTCAAGGCAGACATATGTAAAGTCATGACCTCGCTCAACTGCTCCGCTTAAAAACTGAAAGCCTATATCATAAGTAGCACCATCACCACCAAAAGCTACAAATTTAACAGGTTTATCCGGATCTTTGAGTCTGCCTTTTTTCTTCAGGGTCTTATACATAGCTTCTGCTCCCGTTGCTGCGGTAGCTGCATTTTCAAAGCCTATATGTATCCAAGAAGCATCCCAAGAAGTGTGAGGATAGACTGCTGTACAAACTTCTAGACAACCAGTAGCATTTGCTATGACTAGATTATCATCTGTACAGTTTAAAAGTTCTCTAACTATGATTGAGTGTGCACATCCCGGACATAGAAGGTGAGCCCCTTCAAATCTATCATTTGATGTTGAAAATTGCTTTAAATTCTTTATAATTTTACTCATCTATCTACTCCTAATTGAAAAAAGAGAGCTTAGGGCCTCTTAATCCGCTAAATTGTTGCAAAGGTGTGACAAGTCTGCCTTCGTCTGCATTTCTCTTTATATCTCTAAATATCTCTTTTAAATTCTCTTGAGTCATATCTCTACCACCCAAACCGTATATATAGTTATTTATAACCGGTCTATTATCATTTTGATACAGAGCCGCACTTATCTCATTGAAAAGCATACCGAGTGTTCCGCCGGGCGCACTTCTGTCTAATGTAGCTATTGCTTTTACATCCTTTAGTGCCTCTTTTATTTCGAGGAGAGGAAATGGTCTGATAACTCTAGGAGCAACTACGCCCGCTTTTATACCCTCTTCTTCTCTTAAATCTTTTGCTGCCTGTATTGCGCTCTCAACAGTACTTCCAAGTGCTACAATTGCAACTTTGGCATCTTCCATCATATAGCTCTCAACCGGATTGTAACTTCTTCCTGAGAGTTTTTCAAACTGCGCAAATGTATCTTTGATAACCCCCAAAGAGTCCATCAAAGCTTTTTGCTGTCTAGCTTTAAATTCAAAATGCCAATCCTCTTCGGTCTGTGCTCCATAGGTGACAGGCTTACAAAAGTCAAGCATAGGATTTACCTCTTTATACTCGCCTATAAAATTATATGCATCTTCATCTGAAAATGGTTTAACATTTTGCGCAGTATGAGAAGTTATAAAACCATCTTGATTTATCATCACAGGCAATCTAACACTTAAATCTTCGCCAATTTTAAATCCCATAAGCATCAAATCATATGCCTCTTGGGCATTGAAAGCATCTATCATAATCCATCCGGCATCACGACCAAGATACATATCAGAGTGGTCACCATTTACATTTAGCGGAGATGCTAAAGCTCGATTTACCAAACCCAAAACTATCGGAAGTCTCATACCGCTTGCTTGATATAGAACTTCTATCATCAATGCAAAGCCCTGACTACTTGTAGCAGTCGCTACTCTTCCACCGGCTGCTGCTGCTCCTACACAACCACTCATAGCAGCATGTTCACTCTCTACCAAAACAAATTCGCCATCTATATATCCATCAGCTAAAAATTGTGCATACCCATGAACCGTAGGTGTTGATGGGGTGATAGGATAGGCTGCTACTACATCTATTTGTGCTTGTCTCATAGCTTGAGCAAAAGCCATATTGCCATCCCAAACTTCTACCTCTTGTAATTGTAATTTTTCTGCCATTACTTTTCCTTCTTCTTTTTTTCAGGCCATTGTGAAAGTACCTCATCATTCTCTTCATTTTCAAAGAACATTATGAGAGACTTTGGATTTGTAGGACAAACCTCTGCACAAATTCCACACCCCTTACAGTGGTCATAATCAATACCAAGCATAGCTTTATCTCTCGATACAATTGCCGTATCAGGGCAAAATACCCAGCAGTTTTGACAATCTATACAGACATCTTTATTGAACACGGGCTTAAAAACTCTCCAATCTGCAACACTCGCAGTGTATGAGTTTGTTTGAGCATAATTTCTATCTTCTTGTTTTTGTCCGACTATATCGCAGTTTTTATCTTCAAATGAAGGAAGAACTGCTCCGGCTTCAACCTGATCCCATCCTTTGTATTCCATATTTCTTCCTTTTTATTTGACTTCATTATATGCGCGAGTTATCGCAGTCATATTTGCATCGATGATTTTTTGTGGAAATTTGCTTAGAACTTTTAACATAGCATTTTTAAAATACTCGATATCAAACATCTCAGAAACCCTCATCAAAGCCCCTAACATTGGGGTATTTGGCATAGCTCTTCCTATGGTATCCATAGAAATTTTCATACAATCAACCACATATACACACTTACCACTCAGTTTTGGTACAAGTTTGATTAACTCCTCTTTTGAAAGATGAGTTGTGATGATGTATTTTGTATCCTCTTTTTCATTTGCAGTTATATCCGCAGAAAAAACAAGAGCAGGGTCAATCACTAGCACATAATCAGGAACCATAAACTTTTCATGATTTATAATTGGCTTGTCATCTATTCTGTTATATGCTGTCATCGCAGCTCCTCTTTTGGCCGAGCCATAAAAAGCAAAGGCTTGCACCTCTTTGCCTGTGTTGGCTACAACATCACCTAGTCCCTTGGCTCCAGTTACTGCACCTTGTCCGGCACGACTATGCCATCTAATTTCGAGCATATATTCTCCTTGACTAAATTAAAAATTTCTTAATAAGATAATTCTTATCCTATTCTAAGATAAGATTACTTAATTTATACTTTAATTATATAAATTAAATTAAATTTAAGTTCTTAATTCTGCTATAATCACAAAAAATTATCTATAGGTGACAAATTGAACTTTAGTAGCAAAATCAAAACAAATAATTACTTTTTATCTCAGCCTCATCAGCCATTTTTTATTTTAGGCATTATTAATGCTATTGTATTTATATCGCTTTTTGCGCTCTCCTATAAGAATATCATACATATCACTATGCCGATATCTGTTTTACATGCATATTCATTGATTTTTCTAGTTTTTACCAATTTTTTTATTGGTTTTTTATTTACTACATTTCCTAGGTTTAACCAAAGTGAAACCATATCTAAAGAGTACTATCTAAAAATCTTCTATGCAAACACTTTTGGCGCGATACTATTTTTAGCCGGAGTACTCTATATGCATTTTTTGGTTTTAGTTGCGATGGGTATTTTGCTTTTTTCTCAAATTTTTATGGTTCTAAAATTATGTGCCATATATAGAAAAGGTAGAGCAGTAGAAAAAGTGGACTCTTTTTGGATTTTAATAGCACAGATTTTTGGTATATTTGGACATGCTCTTTTTATATTGTCAGCCTTGGGAGTTCTCAAAAACAGTATATCAATATATGTGTCATTTTACTCTTATTTGATTTTTCTGACTTTTGTAGTGGCCCAAAGAATGATACCATTTTTTTCCCACTCTTTAGTTGCCAAAAATAGAAAATTAGTCGTTATAATTTTTATACTATTACTCTTAAAAATAATCTTTTTACTAAGTGATCATATCTATTTTATCAAGATTACCGAAATTGTATTAGATATGTTTATAGGAGCTTTTACTCTAAAAGAGTTTTTAAGATGGAAACTTTTAAGCCTCAATACCCCTGCAATCTTGTGGGTACTGCATCTTGGACTATTTTGGTTTCCTATCTCTTTTTTACTCTCTGCTTTTAGCTCTGTTTTGGCACAGGTTTTTGATGTAGATTTTTATTTTTTAAGCATTCATCTTGTGGCACTAGGTTTTCTAACAACCATATTTATAGGTTTTGCTACAAGGGTAGTTCTAGGACACTCAGGACAAGCTCCTCATGCTGATAATTTTGCTAGAAATATCTTTTTACTTGTTCAGCTTATTCTTTTTTTAAGGGCAATATACAGTATAAATATTGGACTTAACTGGGGTATAAATTTTATATTTGATATATCAATTAGTGCTTGGTTAGTTCTATTTATATTATGGGGATATAGATATGGCAAGATATTAATATAATATATCATTGCAAGTACCTAGCCAAAAGCTTTTGGCTAGGTACTTGTATTTATATTTCTGGGCCAATAGCACACATATCAGTGTATAGTGTTGTTAGAGGTGCTCTGAATATATTTACTATCTCATGCCGCCTCTACCATGACCGCCACCGGATCCTGAACCCATGCCACCGCCAGAGTTGCCCATGCCACCCATGCCGCCGCCAAAGCCACCTTCTTCAGAGTCCATACCGCCCATGCCTCCGCCAAAGCCACCTTCTTCAGAGCCCATGCCGCCGCCTAGTCCCGCGCCTGTTCCGCCTCTTGCTTCACCCATGCTTCCTTCACCACTACCATCTCTAGTGGCAACGCCGCGAGATTCACCTTTGGCATTTACTCCAGGTGTAACACCTAACTCTTCTCTCTCATCAGTTGTCATAGAGGATACTCTGCTTTGAAGTTCCGCTCTAAAATCTGCTTGCTCTTCGGTAGCAACTGTTCCTCTCATACTCACTAAGTCTTCAGTGCTCATTGAGCTGAAATCTGTAGCATTTAACGCTCCTGCTGCTAAGATTGCAGCTAAAATAACTCTTTTCATCTTTTCTCCTTGTTTGGTTTTGATGGTGAAATTATGGCATAGGAGTGTTACTTGAATGTTACCTTATTTGCACTATACCTTGTTGAGTAAAAAAGGTATAATATCAATTCACGGTAATTCAACTTTAATATTGAAGAAAGGATTTTGATTTTTAGGTTGCAAGATTATGTGCCAAAGGCAAAAATGCAACTGTTTGAGCGAAGCGAGTTTTGCATTTTTAATAATTTTGCAACCGTTCCGCAGGAAAAAATCAAACTCTCCTTGATGAAATATTAAAGTTGAATTACCGTGAATACCAATTGACTTTATGACATAAAAGGAGTACATTTTGTATAATATCTTGTTGCTTGAAGATGATGAGATATTGTCTCAAACAATCAAAGAACTATTGGAATCTGAAAACTATGAAGTTGTTATCGCTAAAAATGGAAATATTGCATTAGATTTGACATTTGAAACACAATTTGATCTCTATCTTTTAGATGTAAATGTCCCTTTTTTAAATGGTTTTGATTTTTTGGAAGAGTTAAGAAACAGCGGTGATGCTACACCTGCTTTTTTCATCACTGCTCTAAGAGATATTGATTCTCTATCACGAGGTTTTAAGGTTGGAGCTGATGATTACATAAAAAAACCTTTTGATTTTGATGAGTTGCTTATAAGAATAGGTGCAAAATTAAAACTCAATGAGGGTATTTTAACTTATGGCAATATAGAGTATGAAGTGGCAACAGACGAAATTAAAAAAGATGGTAAAGTAGTAGAGATACCATTGGTAGATAAACATATATTTTTACTTTTCTTAAAAAATATAGATAAAATAGTAGATAAAAATAGACTGTTTGAAATGATGGAAAAGCCAACTGATTTGGCTTTAAGGGTTCATATATCCAAGATAAAGAGACTTTTATCCATAGATATAGCAAACATAAGAGGCGTAGGATACAAACTTGAAAAAATATGAAATAGAGTCATTTCTCAAGAGTTTTATCCTCTTTTTCTCAACACTTCTTATCTTAAATGCTGTCATTTTTTGGCTCTATTATGAAGAACAAAAGAGGGTATTGCAAGAAGATATATTTAATAAAATTAAAATATACAGCTATACATTTAAAGATAAAAATATAACAATCAAGCTTGTTCCTATGAGAAAAAAGAGTGAATTATATGCTCTACACATAACAGATCATGATCTATTTGCCTATTTTGATATTCCAACATCCAAAAAGAGCAGTTTGAAAATTATCTATTCATATAAAATTTATATGGGCAATCTACATAATTTATTGAAAAAAAACTTACTCTATTTCTTCATAAGTAGCTTTGTGCTTCTTTTTTTATCGATCATTTACTCCCTCTACTCTATCAAGCCATTAAGAAATGCTCTATATCTGTTAGATGAATTTCTTAAAGATATAATTCATGATTTAAATACTCCTGTTTCATCTATACTCTTAAATCTTAGAATCTTAAAAAAGAAAAATTCAAATGATGCAATACAAAGAATAGAGTTTTCAACAAAAAAAATAGGGTCTTTATATAATAATCTTGAATCCATGGTAAAAGAGAATCCTCTACATGTAGAGAGTATCGATATATCATCTATGATTCATGAAAAGATAGAGTATTTCAGTTATCTCTACCCAGATATAACATTTGAAACAGATATAAAAAGTAGATTTTTAAAAACCTCACAAAATGAATTTTCCAGAATCATAGATAATCTTATATCAAATGCTTGCAAATACAATAAAGCAAATGGTAAAATATCTATATATATTGATGAAAAAGTAGTCAAAATAGAGGATACCGGCATAGGCATAAAAAACTGCTCCAAAGTTTTTGACAGATTCTACAAAGAGGGTGACAGAGGTATGGGCTTGGGGTTAGATATAGTAAAAAAAATGTGCAATAAATTGGGTTACACTATTCAAATTGAAAGTAAGTTAGATATAGGAACAAAAGTTAAAATAACACTATAGTAACACTTTTTTGGTAACATGGCATATATAAGGAGAAAAACAGTGAAGATTTTAATTTTTAGCGTACTACTGTCTCTTTTTAGCATACTTTATGCTGATGAGAACATTAGGTCTATAACTAGAGATATTGAAAAGAGCAAAAGTATTGATGAATTGATAGAAAAAATGAACAAGGCACAAGAGAGATATAGATACATATATATGAATGCGATCAAATCAAAAATTATATCTCTTAAAGAGGAGAGCAGAGAAAAGGCCATGGATGATGTTATGCAGAAAATGCAAGACTCAGAAAGAGGGATGGAGCATCAACAAAATAAAAATGATTTTGGTAGCGGCATGGGTATGGACAATGCAAAAGATGAAGACGGGTTTGGAGGCAATGGTAATATGGGTGGCAACCTAGATGGCGGCATGGGAAGTGGCGGCATGGGTGAAAACTCCGGCGGCGGTCATGGAGGCATGGGTGGACATCGCTAATATGAAAGTAAAAGTTATTTTTCTAGCAACACTGCTTCTTATCTACAATGGCTGCTCTTCAAAAAATTTAAGATTAGATTCTGATAATGATGGTGTAGCAGATATATATGATAAATGTAAAAATACACCTTTTTTAGAGCTTGTTGATTCGAGAGGATGTCCTATAACCAACCTTGCACATCAAGCACATATCGTATATAAAGAAACAAAAAAGTAAGTTTTAGATAAAATATTGAGCATTTTGTCAAAAGAGTGGCGAAAGAGCATATAAAAAGTAGTAATCATGATATACGAACACGAAATACCGACAGGAAGTAAGCTATACTTCGGTAAAAGTGCAAAGCTAAAGAGAGAGATAGAGAGTAGTGCTAGCAAAATCTTTATACAAAAAGGGTTTGAAGAGATAGTTACACCATTTCTATCTTATCATCAACATGGACATATAGCCGAAAAAGAGCTTATACGATTTGGAGATGAGGCAAACCATATCTTATCTCTAAGAGCAGACAGCACTATGGATGTAGTCAGACTCATGAACAAAAGACTAGGACGCAGTATAGTTCAAGATAAATGGTTTTATATACAACCTGTCTTTAAATTCCCAAGTTTTGAGATAAATCAAATAGGTGCAGAGTTTGTGGGTGCTAAAAACCTTGGATTTGGCATAGACATAAGCTCTATCATATTTAGCGAATTTGAGCTATCTCCTCTTCTTCAGATATGCAACATAAATATACCAAATATCTTAGCTAAAAAATTTGACTTAGATATAGAAGTTTTTGAAAAAGGAGAGATTGGAAAACTACTTTCGTTAAATATCCAATGGCTCAACAAACTAGTAAAGACGGAGACTCTACAACAGCTAGACGAAGTGATAGAGTTAGCACCAAACGATATAAAAATAGAACTGACTAAAATGAGAGACATGAATCAAAAGATAACATATAGCAAAGTTGTATTTTCACCACTATATTATGCCAAGATGAGGTATTATGATGGTCTTTTCTTCAGATTTATAGAAGAGAATCTTACTCTAGGACTCGGTGGAAATTATGAGTGTGACGGAGCAAAATCAGCTGGTTTTGCCCTATATACAGATGCAATTATAGATATTTTAATATAAAGAGAGAAATTATGAAAACTAAAGCAAATTTGATAGTAGGAATTCAGTGGGGAGATGAGGGAAAAGGTAAGATTGTAGATTTGATGGCGCAAAATTATGATGTTGTTTGCAGATACCAAGGTGGACACAATGCAGGACATACGATAGTCGTAGGAGATAAAACTCTTGCCTTGCATCTAATACCATCTGGAGTATTAAATCCAAAAGCTATAAATATCATCGGAAACGGTGTTGTTATATCTCCCAAAGCACTGATAGAAGAGATGGAGCAGTTTGGAGAGAGCCTAGAAAATAGACTCTTTATAAGTGATAAAGCCCATATGATACTTG
>JALVAU010000125.1 GCA_027011025.1 Campylobacteraceae bacterium
CAGCAAATAAGAAAGAGGTATAGTGCGAGGCGGAAAGATTTTAGCATAGCCAAAGCTATACTGAAAGCTTTCCAACGAAGCAATATGCCTCTTTCTTATTTGCCCTACGGGTGAGTTTTAAGGCATACGATTACTTCGTTAGTTTCACTTTAACATAGCTTTAGCTATGCCAAAGCAAAACCGCCTCGTACTCGTCAGTCTTAAAACTCACTGATGATGTGATATAGTGCGTAAGGTCAGTTTCACAAATCAAACATAAAGGATCAAAGATGAAAAAAGAGTTAATAGCTTCGGTAGCATTGGTTTCGTTGGTATTAGGTGTGCCTTCTTTAAATGCATCAACAGGCACTAAAGCTAAAAGCATACAAAAAGAGGTTTCATTTCAAAATAAAAACTTTAAAGTAGCTTCGCAGAATATACAAAAAGGTTTAAGTGATACACTTAGTGCTATCTCTGCATTATCAAAAAACAAGAGTGATCTAGCGAAGAAAAACTTAAGTGATGCATCCAAGTATTTTGCAAAAGCATTAAAGATTGATCCAAAATTGGGCTTAGTACCTATCGAGGAGAGTACCGTTATATATAGATATGACGGAGATCCTAAAAATATAAAAGAGGCTGTAAACTTAGCAAAAAAAGCACTCAGTAAAAATGACATTCAGTTTGCAAGAGATATTTTAAATCCATTGAAAGATGAAATTGTTGTGACAACTCATTATGTACCTATGGATGTCTATCCGAGTGTTACAAAAATTGCTTCAAAACTCTTAGACAAAGGGAAGGTTAAAAAAGCTCTTCAAGAGTTAAGTTTGGGTTTAAGTACTATTGTAAGCGATAGAGTAGTGATACCTATACCGCTTTTAACTTCTCAAGAGTTGGTATCAATCGCATCAAAGATGGATAAAACAGATAAAAAAAAGGTATCAAAGTTTCTTAAAAGGGCTAAGATTGAATTACAAAAAGCTGTACTTCTAGGTTATGCTTCAAAACACTCTAGTGAATACAAATCACTAGAAAAGAAAATAGATGCGATACAAAAAGAGATAAAAGGCAAAAATGAGGTAAAAAAACTTTATGATGATATAAAAAATGACTTTAAATCTCTAGTTCATAAAACTAGAGGAGAAAAGAGAGTCTATGACTCTGATTCTGTGTGGAATGGCACTAAAAAATCACATACAAGTGCCACAAATGAAGAGGATAAAGATGTGGTAAAATTTGCCCAAAAATCAAAAGCCAATGCTTTTTAACAGGTAATTCCCATATACCCGATTGTAATAAGTACCTAACTAGAAGCAACACAAATTAATTGGTGTTACTTCTGATTAGGTACTTAAATCGGGTATTAATTATATTTTAGTATAATGCCACAATATTTAATTGGTGGAGTTATAAATGTCAAGAATGAGTAGTGCCAAAGCCTTGGATTTGATCAAAAATGCAGATTTGATTGATCTTGGGGTGATGGCAAGCAAGAGAAAAAGAGAGCTACATCCCAAAAAAATCACCTCTTTTATCGTAGATAGAAATATAAACTATACAAATGTCTGTTGGGTAGATTGTAAATTTTGTGCTTTTTACCGCCATGCCGGTGCCGATGATGCTTATGTGCTCAGCTTTGAAGAGATAGGCAAAAAAATTGAAGAGCTTTTGGATATCGGTGGTACGCAGATACTTTTTCAAGGTGGTGTTCATCCAAAACTTAAGATTGAGTGGTATGAAGATTTAGTGGAGTGGATAAGTACAAACTATCCGACTATCACGATTCATGGTTTTTCTGCTATTGAGATAGACTATATCGCTAAAATATCCAAGATTTCATATAAAGAAGTATTGGAAAGACTACATGTAAAAGGACTTTTTTCCATCCCTGGAGCGGGAGCCGAGATACTAAGTGATGGGGTGCGAGATATAATCGCACCAAAAAAACTAGATACAGAAGATTGGATAGATGTCCATAGGCAAGCTCATAAGATAGGCATAAAATCAACAGCAACGATGATGTTTGGAACGGTTGAGAGAGATGAGGATATAGTGGAACATTGGGAGCATATCAGAAACCTTCAAGATGAGACGGGTGGTTTTAGAGCCTATATAATGTGGAGTTTTCAATCAGCCAATACAAAGTTACTTCAAGAGTACCCAAACATAAAAAAACAGTCATCAAATAGATACCTTAGACTTTTGGCAATTAGCAGATTATATCTTGATAATTTTAAAAATATCCAAAGCTCATGGGTAACCCAGGGAAGTTATATCGGGCAGTTAGCACTCATGTTTGGTGCAAATGATTTGGGAAGTACGATGATGGAAGAAAATGTTGTAAGTGCAGCGGGTGTGCAAAACAAAATGAACCAAGAAGAGATGATAAAGTTGATAAGAGACATAGGTGAGTATCCTGCCAAAAGAGATACGGCATACAATATATTAGAGAGATTTTAATGAAATTTATAGTGATAATTTTTCTATTTTTAGAGGGAGTTTTGATGAGTCAGAGTTTGAGCAATATAGAAGTTAATGGGGTAAAAATACCTGTAATTTATGAAAAAGATACGCATCTACCTATAACATCTTTGCAATTAGTGGTAAAAAAGAGTGGAAGCATAGAAGATGATGGGCATGCAGGACTTGCTAGGTTTACAGCAAGTATGCTAAATGAGGGTAGTAAAAAAATGGGTTCAATCAAATTTTCTACAGAACTTGACCAAAGAGCCATAAATCTTAGTGTACATAGCGGAACTGAAACATTTGTATATGAGTTGTCTTGCTTAAAAGAGCAGTTCTCTTTTGGTATCTCTATGTTAAAACAGCTATTGGATGATCCAAATTTTACAAAAGAGAGTTTTGCAAAGGTGCAGAGCCAGACACTAGGTTATCTCTCGGGCAAACAAAATGATTTTGACTATATAGCAAATGTAAATCTAAAAACATTGATATATAAAAATACTCCGATAGAACATCCGTTTGCAGGAGATGAGAAGAGTATAAAGAATCTAACCCTGAGTGAAGTTGAGAAGTTTTATAAGAATCATCTTGATTTGAGCAATCTAATCATAGTGGTTGGTGGAGATATAAAGGAGGAAGAGTTTAAGAAGCTGATAACTCCTGTTTTAAAGGGATTGAAAAAAGGCACAAAAAGAGAGCTAGGTTATTTTGATGCAAACGGAGATGAAAAAGAGAAAATTATCAAAAAAGATACCCAGCAAGCCTATATTTACTTTGGAGCACCTCTTTATCTAAAGAGTGGAGATAGAGATATATATAAGTCAAAAGTGGCTAGTTTCATACTTGGAGAGAGTGGATTTGGCAGTAGGCTAATGGAAGAGGTGAGGGTGAAAAAAGGCTTGGCATACTCTGTCTATTCGAGAAATGGCATAAATAGGTCACATAGCTCTTTTACAGGATATCTTCAAACAAAAACAGATAATCTAAAAGAGGCGAAAAAGCTTGTAAAAAGTGTCATAGATAACTTTGTAAAAGAGGGTGCAACAGCAGACGAGCTAGAGCAA
This sequence comes from Campylobacteraceae bacterium, assembly GCA_027011025.1. Taxonomy (GTDB): domain Bacteria; phylum Campylobacterota; class Campylobacteria; order Campylobacterales; family Sulfurospirillaceae; genus JAADIZ01. The sequence continues at coordinate 3,510 of JALVAU010000125.1, forward strand.
GCAAAGAAGTTTCTACTCGGAAGTGAACCTCTTAGAAATGAGACACTATCCCAAAGATTAAATCGTGCATTTTTTGAGTATTATGGAGGCTATAAGCTCGGACACTCTAAAAAAGTTCTGCAAGATATAGAAAAGCTTAGCTTAAAAGATTTGAATGATTTTATAAAAAAACATAGTGAAATCACAAAATTAAGCTTCTCCATAGTGACAAAGTGAATAGTGATACAAAGTATTTTAAAAAACTAGGGGTTAATAGCTTTTGTGATTTAGCCCTTCTGCTACCAAAGTCTTATGAAAATAATTTTATCACTAGAGCACCCCTTTTAAATCAGCAAAACTCTATAGAGATAGAGGTTTTAAGCTCACACAAAACCTCCAAGGCTTTGAGTCTCAAACTCTTTTGCAAAACATGGAATGAAAAACTAAGTGCTATAATCTTCAGACCAAGTGCTTATCATCTTGCTACTTTTAGGGTTGGTACAACTCTACATGTAAAGGGAAAGCTTGTATATTCTCAAGGCTTTACTCAACTCCAACAGCCAAAAGTCCTAAAAGAGATAAATACCATAAATACAAAGTACAAAACCTCTATACCAAATGCTATGATGCAAAAACTTATCAAAAAATATCTAAAAGAGGATAACTTAAAAAAAGAGGGGGTAGGTGCAAAAGATATACAAAATCTTCTTCTTTTGCATTTTCCTAGCTTGGATTTTTTGACAACTTTTATGAAAGATGGGCTTGGTAAAGATGTGCTTAGAACATTGAAGTATATAGAGATACGGCAGTATCTAAAAAGTTTGGAAAAAAAGAGTCTCAAATTTGGAGCAAAGAGTAAATTAGAGAGCCCGATAGAGAGTTTTGTGCAGAGTTTACCTTTTATTTTGACAGGAGATCAAAAAAAAGCAATTAAGCAGATACAAGACGATTTCAAAAGTAAGTATGCAGCCAAGAGGCTCATCATGGGAGATGTCGGGTGCGGTAAAACTATGGTGATACTTGCCTCAGTTGTGATGTGCCACCCAAAAAGAGCTGTTTTGATGGTGCCTACAACTGTTTTAGCAAAGCAGATATATGATGAGGCTTTGAAATTTTTACCTCTACATGTAAAGAGCACTTTAGTCGTTCAAAAGAGTAAAAAAAGTGATGATTTATCTAAATTTGATTTTATCATAGGAACTCATGCGCTTTTGTTCAGAGAGTTGCCCGATATTGACCTTGTGATGGTGGATGAACAGCATAGATTTGGAACAAAACAGAGAGTAGCCATATCAAATTTAGCAAAAAAAGGTGATAAAAGAGTACATTTTTTGCAGTTTTCTGCTACTCCAATCCCTAGAACTCTTAGTATGATGCACTCTTCTCTGGTTGATTTTTCCTATATAAAAGAGTTGCCATACAAGAAGGATATAGATACTAAAATCATCAGAAAAACTGAATTTACTAAGCTTTTAGAGCACATAAAAGCAGAGATAGAGCAAAACCATCAAGTAATCATAGTCTATCCTTTGGTAGAGGAGAGTGAGGTCATAGAGTATCAATCTATAGAGGAGGGTAGAAGCTTTTGGGAGAGGAGTTTTGAAAATGTATATGTCACTTTTGGAAAAGATAAAAATAAAGAGGACATTTTGCAAGAATTTTCAGAAAAAGGAGATTTGCTTATCTCAACAACTGTTATAGAGGTAGGAATTTCACTTCCAAGACTCACTACTATCGTACTTGTGGCACCCGAGAGACTAGGGCTTGCAAGTTTACACCAACTCAGAGGCAGGGTAAGTAGAAATGGACTTAAAGGATACTGTTTTTTATATACAAATCTGCAAAAAAGCAAAAGATTGGAGGATTTTTGCAAAACAAATAGTGGATTTGATATAGCAGAATTGGATCTAAAATATAGAGAGGGAGGAGATATGCTAAAAGGTGTTTTTCAAAGCGGAAAGAGCTTTGAGTGGTTTGATATGAGCGAGGATATAGAGATATTAAAAGAAGCTAAAGACAATTTAAAGTATAATGCAATATTATCTATCTAAAAGGGAGGTATATAGCGATGGCAAGGCCAAAACCGACAACAAGCAGATATGATTTGAAGCCAAATGATTTTATCGTTTCAAAAACTGATTTGAAGGGAAAGATCACATACTGTAATAAGATTTTTATGCAGTTGGCAAAATATAGTGAAGAGGAACTCATAGGAGCACCTCATAATATAATAAGACATCCTGACATGCCTCGTATCGTATTTAAACTTTTATGGGATAGGATTCAAAATAGAGAGGAAATATTTGCTTATGTGAAAAATCTCTCAAAAGATGGTGGATACTATTGGGTCTATGCAAATGTTACTCCTTCGTTGGATGCTAGTGGAAATCTCATCGGATACTATTCTGTTAGAAGAAAACCAAGTGAAGAGGGAATAAGAACCTGTGAAGGGTTGTATGCTAATCTTATAAATGAAGAGAGAAGAGGAGGCATGGATGCTTCAAGTAGGTACTTGAATGATTTGCTGAAAGAAAAAGGTGTTAGCTATGATGAGCTAGTCACCTCACTGCAAGGATAGAGATATGTTTGGTTCTAGAAAGAAAAATTCAGATTTGATTGAGAAAATTAACAGGGTAGTGCTTAAAGCTGCAAATGGTGACTTGGAAGATAGGATAATTCATATAGATATGAAAGACCCACTTGCAAAAACTGCATGGGGTATAAATGATTTGCTTGATCAGCTAGAAGCCTATATGAGGGATGCAAATACTGCAGTAGAGTTTGCTAGTAGCGGAAAGAGTTATAGAAAAATGTATCCTGAGGGACTAAAAGGACTTTTTAATGTATCTAGTAAAAATATCTCAAAAGGTGTTGATGGCATACTAATAGCTGGAAAAGAGAAATTAAGAGCCGAAATGAGTGTGCAATTTGGTACTTTAAATGGTGGAATAAGCTCTTCATTTAAGATTCTCCAAGCAGATATGCAAGAAGTTATAAATGTAGTTTCTCAAATAAGTAGTATGTCTGAAAGTACAGCTATCAAATCAAATGAAAGTCTTAGTGTAACCCAGGAGATATCAAATAAACTAAATAACCTCATAGAGTTGATAATGAGCATATCTGAAGCTATAAATTCACTAGGCTCTCGAACTGAGGAGATAAGCTCAGTCGTTAATCTCATAAAAGACATAGCGGATCAGACAAACCTTTTAGCACTGAACGCTGCTATAGAAGCAGCTCGTGCAGGTGAGCATGGAAGAGGATTTGCAGTTGTTGCCGATGAGGTAAGAAAACTAGCAGAGCGCACTCAAAAGGCAACTTCAGAGATAGCCATCACTATACAAACTCTCCAGCAAGAGACTCAAGATATACAATCAAATGCAAAAGAGATAAGTGAGATAGCTACAGACTCAGGAGAGGCTGTAGAGGGCTTTAAAACTACGCTAGAGGATTTCAGTAAAAATGCAAATGAGACATCAAAAGCATCAAAATATACTGAAGAGAAGAGTTTTTCTACCCTTGTTAAAATAGATCATATCATATATAAGACGACCGCGTACTCTTCTGTACTGAATGAAAAAGCAAATGAGATAGATTTTGTTGATGCAAATAGCTGTAGATTGGGTAAATGGTACAATACTAAAGGAAAAGAGCTTTTTGGATATACAAGTGCCTATAAAACCTTAAATACGCCGCATCAAAATATCCATAATTTTGTAATTGCAAATATGCAAGAGCTAAATAAAAATGGCTTGAAAAAAAGTAATGCTAATTTCTATCTTGAAAACTTTAGAAATATGGAAGATAATAGTTTGAAGGTATTTGAAATGCTAGATAAGATGGTTAAAGAAAAGAGTGAGAGAAGATAACTTCTCTCACTAAATAATATCAATCAATAGAGACCAAACTTAGCATTTGCTCTTTTGTATAAAACTCTTACCTTGTCTTCTTTATCATGAAATATGATAAATTGCTTTTCGCTGTCTTTCAGTTGGGCTAGTGCCTCTTCGACTTCTATCGGCTTGTAGCTCTCTAATCTCATAGGTACAATTTCATCTTCAGAATATTCCACTTCCTCTATGTCTATATTTTTAGGTGCCTCTTTTTTCTTGAAGCTTGTAACCTTGTCGTGGTGTCGTCTCAACACTTTTTTAGCTCTCTCTATAGCTAAATCAACAGCAGCATACACATCTTTGTCTTTTTGTTTGATGACAACTGTATTCATATGAGCTAAATTGATAGCAAACTCTACACTAAAACCCTTTTTGCCGTTTTTTTCATCAGCTGAAATCACACATCTTGTTGAAATGATATCCAAATTATACTTCTTAAGTGAATCAGCAGCTCCTTGTACATGATTTTTTAGAGCATCAGTAAGCTCTATCTGTTTTCCAACGATACTTAAATTCATCTTGTCTCCTTTATATCCCTGCCATCAGGGAAGTTTATAGTCTAAAGTATAGCAAAATGAAGCTTAAATGTTAAGGAAAAAAATGGTAAATCTAAGGTTTTTGTATAGTTCGTCTATGTAGTCTAATAGGCTCGGTAGTTACTCCATCTTTGGTAGAGACAATAGTGTCAATTATAACTGTTCTATTTGAGTCATTTGTGTCTATATCGCTTCCAAGTTGTGTGCAATTTGTACCACTAAGCCCATTGCCAATATACATAATGCTGGCATTTATATCAAGTTGATTATTGTATGTCATATTTACATCTCTTAGGCACCCATTTGGAGCACCACTTATAGCTAGCAAGGCATACTCTGTACCGCTTCTAAGTAAAAGTTCGGCTTGGGATTTTAGATATATATCGCTTGTCTGTTTGACTGATTGGGTTGAAAGTGCTATGCTTAGAGCCGATATAGTTGCTATTAGCACCAAAAATATGACAGCAGTTATGAGAGAAAATCCTTTTCGCATCAAAATACCACCTTCTCTTTACAAAATCCAAAATCCCCGCCTGTTCTATCGTCTCTTATGCAGAGCTTTAGTCTGATAGTCTCTCCACTTTGTAAAAATTTAAAACTACTGACATGCTCCATTAAAACTGAACTATTTCCATCATTATAATCCTCTCCATCCCAAGGTTGAAAATTATATTTCAATGTAAGATTGAAGTCATCACTTATCGTACCCTCTGGTACAATTGCATAAGCTGTCCAAGCTAAATCATATTGTTCATAAGCTGTTGTTATATTTTTATCAAGAATTTGTAGTGTTTCATTGCCATCAACTCGTATATTATATGTATAGTTTGCATCATTTTTATTCCATCCATATTTTGTTACATTGTAGTCATCTTTGCCTTTAAAAATAAGTACGGCATGTGGGGTTGCTACAGTTGTATTTATATCAATAGTGCCATATGAGAGGGCATATATTATATCTCTTGCATATCCAAGATGGCTGCCACTGGTTTTGATGTGTGTTTTATCACTTGATTCTAAATCTATAAAACCACTCCAACCCGGCACATTTGCACTTTTGCTACTATCCCATTTTCCATTAAAACCTTCATTGTCTTTGCCTATCCACTCTAAAATTGTATAGTTATTGTCGACACTACTATCCGATAAAGGCTTGATATTGCTGCCCTTTCTTGCTATCACACTATCTTTTATGCGATATGTCAGTCTCTTTGCTATTTGGTTCAAAACCAGTTCTGTTTGAAATTGCAGTCTGTTTATAGATCTTGTTTGCAGGTAGTTTTCATATAGTTTTGCTATGATTTCTGCACCGATAGATGCAACTATGCCCATAACGACTATAACCATGACCAACTCTATCATAGTATATGCTTTTTTCAATAAAAATCCTTTCTTAAGAGTTGATTTGCACCGATATTGCAAGAAAAAGCCCGAAGTGTCAAGTTGCCATCAAGTTGAGAATTGTTTAGATCTACTGTTATCATTTTTATATTTGTTGTGGTTGTTCCTGTAGGGAGTGTTGATGGATAAAAGATAAAAGGAGATGTATTGCTATCATTGATATATTTTACGCTTATTTTCATTGTTGTATTTGCATCTGAAAACTTATAATCAAAAGATGCATTCGTAGTACCTGTTAAATTCTTATCTTTGTCATTGAAGTCATCTATGTCATCAGGAATACTTTCTCCATTATCGGCTGTACCAAAAGTATTAGTTAAGCTTGCATTTCTTTCTGAATTAAAAAATTTTCTTCTCTTATTTCCTTTTACATGTCCTACTCTTCTTGTACTATTGCCATCTCTTCTGAAGTAGGTGCTATTTGTATCTAAAACACCTATTTTAAAATTCAATAAGCTATTTTCATCCCATCTGTAAGTGACAATGTCTCCTATCTGTGTTCTTGCCATGAGTATCGCCTCTTGTTGCATAGCAAAATTGTTATTGCTTTGCACTCGACTAAGCATAAGAGGCAGGGTCATCATGGCAATTCCCATGACGACTATAGCTATGACAAGCTCCAACATAGATGCAGCTTTTCTCACCAATCTAGCCTTTGGTTTTGAATTGTAGATATATTTAGATCTACAGTTTTACCTTGTATTCCTTGTCCTGCCCAACTATCATTTGCTTTAAAAAATTCTACTAAAAAATCAGTAGTATTGGCGTCTGGATTAAATTTGTTAAAAACTAACCATTTACTTGGTATTAATGTAATTTTATCTTTATAAGGTGCTACATGAGCAAGAGTTTTTATTTCTGAATCACCACCTATAAATATTCCTGAAGTTGTAGTGTCTTGTTG
>JALVAU010000126.1 GCA_027011025.1 Campylobacteraceae bacterium
CTATAAACCCCTTGTCCATGGTCTATGACGACCGAGCCTCCGGCAAAATACCTTTTACTTGCGATTACTACTACTCCATCATTGCTTGCTCTTATGGGTGTTCTCATTTTTGCCCGAAAATCAGTCCCGCTGTGAAAACTTCTAAGAGTACCGTTAAACATCCTTGCATTGCCGTAATCACTTGTTATTTTAGACTTTAGCGGTAAAATAAAAGGCTTATCCCAATACCTCTTTGGTGTAAATGCTCCATAAATCTTCATAGCATCTTTATACTCTTTTTGTATGGTTTTTAGCACTTTTTTATCGGGTTTTACTTTTGATTTTGCTACTTTTATATACTCTTTTTTATAATTTTTATGCTCTACATGTAGAGTTGTTTTTTTACCATCAATCAGGAGTTTGTAATCTCCTGCTTTTTGTCTGTATTTTACAGGCAACAAGACATAATACTTATCTTTATTTATCGGATTTTTTAAAACAGGCATATTTTTACCGTTAAAAACTACTCTGCTCTTCTCATCTAATTTGATAATTTCCACTTCACCGTTTTTGAGTGTTGTTGCGCACAAAAAAAGTGGCAATACAAGCAGAAGAAAAAATTTTTTCAAGCCCTGCTCTTTTTTATGATCTCATAAGCTTCATTTATCTCTTGGAGTTTTGCCGTAGCCTTGTCTATGATGGATTGCTCGGCACCTTTTCCCATAAGCAAATCAGGATGATTTTGCCTCACTAGCTTCTTATATTTGCTTTTTATAGTAGCCATATCATCACTTCTGTTTGCCCCCAAAATCTTATAGGCATTTTCGAGTGTGTTTACCTGATTGTTATATTTGTTTGCATAAAAATTTTTAAATCTAGCGACCAAAGCTTCAAAATCACTCTTTTTGACTTCCATGGCATTCGAGATATCCTCGCATACCATATACTCTTCATCTGTAAACTCGTTGTCTATAAATGCGAGATTTAAAAGATACTCAACAGTAGCCAATCTTTTGCGATAATCTCTACTAGTAAGTTTGAGGTATTTTTGAGCCAAAATAATCGTATCTTCAAAGCCACTCAACTCTTTTTTATATATCGCCTTTAATTTCTCTCTTACCTCTTTTTGATTTTGAAAAACACTAGAGAGCTGGGTTAGAGTATTGCTAAGTAGCTCTGCTTCAAGTTCACTCACATGTCCGTCAGCCTTTGCAACTTTTGCCATCAAAGATATAAGCAAACCTGCTTCGTGGTCCTCTAAGTTGCCGTTAAATTTCTGTTTTGTATCTATCTTTATATTGTAGCCATCACTTTTATAGTTTTTTGTAAGCATATAAAAAGCAAATACCACAAGCAAAAATATTATAAAATTCATCTCTCTCCTTTATAAATTAAATTGCAAAATCTACATAATACTCTATCTGTTCTTTTTTGAGTATTCTTATAAAATTCGTACTACCTTCCGCTCCTGTTGGAAAACCTGCAGTTACTAGATAAGTACCATCTTTATTTAACACTTTTTCACTTAAAGCTTCTTTCAGCATACTTGCAAGCATAAAACTAGGATTTTGGTTTTGTATGTACATCAGAGGTTTTAAGCCCCAAACGATACTCAAAGATCTTGCTGTTTTTTCATCGTGTGTTACTGCAAATATATCATTTTTGATTCGATATCTTGCCAATTTTACTGCTGATTTACCGGAACTTGTGATAGATATGAGTGCATCAACGCTTAATTGATTTGCTAGTTTTGCCGTTGAAGATGAGATGATATCTGTTTCGTCCAAAAATTCATAAGTATCAAATTTATTGTACGGATATACCTCTTCTGTCTCTCTTATCGTATTTGTCATCACTTGCACGACATTTACAGGATTTTTACCTATCGCACTCTCTTCACTGAGCATCACGGCGTCAGTTCCGTCTAAAACTGCATTTGCAACATCACTTATCTCGGCTCTTGTCGCCATCTCATTTTGTGCCATAGACAAAAGCATCTGGGTAGCAGTGATGACAGGTTTTGAAGCAGCGTTTGCCTTGGATATTATCCTTTTTTGTATACTTGGAACCTTATAATACGGAACTTCTATACCTAAATCTCCACGAGCTACCATCAGTCCGTCACTCACCTCTAAAATTTCATCTATATTTTCAACCGCATCAAATTTTTCAATCTTTGCTATCACTTTGGAAGTAGAGTTGTAAGCTTTGAGTAGCTCTTTTACATGTAAAATGTCATTGGCATTTTGCACAAAAGATACCGCTACAAAATCAACTTCATTTTTTGCTCCCCACAACAAATCCTCTTCATCTTTTTTGGTTATAACATCGATGTTTATAATAGTATTTGGGAAATTTACCCCTTTATTGGATGAGAGTTTACCACTGTTTTCAACTATGGTCTCTATCTCTTTGCCTATCTTTGAAACTTTTGCTTTTATGATTCCGTCATAAAGATATATATACTCATCGACTTTAAGCATATCTAAGATATCAGGCTGATTTATGCTGAGCCTGTATATATGATCATCTATTTGCTTGCCTATAATTGTTTCGCGAGAGAAGATTAACTTATCACCTTTTTTGAGTCTGAAATCATCATTGAGTTTTCCAATCCTTATCTTGGGACCACAAATATCCTGAAGAATCCCTACTCTCTTTTTTGTATTCTCTTCTGCGATTTTTATATTTTTTAAAATATTTTTATGATATTTATGGGTTCCATGGCTGAAATTGAGCCTAAAAACATCTACACCCGCTTTTATCAACCCTTCTAAAACTTCCACACTGTCACTTGCCGGACCTACTGTTGCTAAGATTTTTGTTTTTTTCATTTTATTGTCCCCTCTGCCCATAAATGACATTTTGAAATTTTGTGCCCTTTTAAAGAAAAATTTATGGGCAGATTCCTCGCGACTAAAGCACGAGCTGTTGCTCTGTATTGTTTCATTTTATTGTCCCCTTTTTACGGAAG
>JALVAU010000127.1 GCA_027011025.1 Campylobacteraceae bacterium
GGATAATGATGTACAAGATTCTAGACAATGATTTGATAAAAGAGTATGTTGACTCTACACCGGAAGTTAGAAATTTACTTCTAAATAGTGATGACTCTATAGATAAAATAGAAGTTAGTGAAATTGGAGATGGCAATTTAAATTTTGTCTATATAATCAAAGGTTTAAAAAAGAGTATCATCTTAAAGCAGGCAGTTCCGTTTCTAAGATGTGTAGGAGAAGAGTATCCGCTTAGTCGAGTTAGGATGACTTTTGAGATAGAGGCTCTAAAGACGGAAAAAGAGATTTGCCCACCTTTTGTGCCCCAAATTTACTACAGTTCGCATGATATGTCACTTGTTGTTATGCAAAATCTTGATTCTCATAAAATCCTAAGAGGAGAGATGATAAACAGAGAAATTTTTCCACTTTTGAGCGAGCATATATCTACATTTTTAGCAGACACTCTCTTTTATACGAGTGATTTTTATCTAAGCAGTGCTAAAAAGAAAGAGGATGTTAAAAAGTTCATCAATATAGAGTTATGTAAGATAACCGAAGATTTTATATTTACTCACCCATACGAAGAGAATGATACAAATGAGTATAATCCCGAATTGGATATGAGTGTCGTTAAAAATTTTAGACAAAATAGAGATGTCAAAACTGCTGTTGCAAAGATGAGATACAAATTTATGAGTGAGGCTCAAGCACTGTTGCATGGAGATTTGCACACAGGAAGCATAATGTTAAACAAAAAAGAGACTTATGTTATAGATCCTGAGTTTGCATTTTATGGACCTATTGGTTTTGATGTCGGTATCTATCTTGCAAATCTTGTCATGTCATATTTTTCACTTGAGCAAGATGAGAGTGAATACAGAGATTATGTAAGAGGAATGATAAAAGATACTTGGGATATGTTTGCTTCAAAATTTAAGGCAAATATGATAGAGCATGAAAAAAATACAAAATCCCTACAGTGGGATTATCCGCAGGGTATGGAACATTTTGAGCATTTCGTAGATACCTTTATAGATGATATATTTAGAGATAGTATCGGCTTTATGGCATGTGAGATGTTTAGAAGGACGGTAGGTCTTGCAAAAGTGGCTGATGTCGCAGGAATCAAAGACTTAAAAAGAAGAGCAAAAATAGAGAAAAATATACTAGAGTGTGCATCAAAACTCATCACATCAAGATATGAAAATATAGATGAAATTATAAAAGAGATACAAGAGTATGACAGATAAACGCCCTATAATTAAAGCCGTAAATATAAGCAAAAAGTTTGGTGCGACTAAAGCTCTGAGTGATGTTAGCTTTGATTTTTATGAGGGTGAGATTTTTTCGATTGTAGGTGCAAATGGTGCCGGAAAATCTACCTTTATAAAGATATTGTGTGGATATTATGGGGATTATGAGGGTGAGATTTTAATAGATGGAAAATTGATAAAGTTTGAATCTCCTAGAGATGCTTACGAAGCAGGTATTCAAGTTGTTCATCAAAGTATAGAGCAAGGTATCGTGCAAAATATGAGTGTTGCTGAAAATCTTGCTTTAGAGATGATCATTTCGCCTGATGCCTCTTTTGTTTATGATAAGAAAAAGATAGTAAAAAGAGCAAAAGAGATAGCCAAAAAGATGGATTTGGAATATCTTGATATGGATAAAAATATACAAGATATTACTCAGAGTGAAAAACAGATGATAATCATCGCTAGAGCCTTGGCTACAAAACCAAAACTCTTGATTTTAGATGAGCCAACCTCTTCCATATCTGATAGAGAGGCTGCCAAGCTCTTTGAAACACTCTATAAGCTTAGAGACGAGGGTGTCTCTATCTTGTATGTTTCTCACTATCTAGCAGAAGTAAAAAAAATATCAAATCGAGTTGGTGTTATAAGAGATGGAAAGTATGGAGGTCTTTTATACCAACCGCTTGAAATTTCACAAATAGTTAAAGCTATGGTTGGGGATTTAGAGAGTGCATTTAAACGCTCATATGATGAAAAGAGTGGTAAAAAGCTGATAATGGAGTTAAAAGATTTGGTGGTTGAGGGAAGCAAATACCCCTTGAATATCAAGATTTACTCTGGAGAGATTGTAGGTCTTATCGGGTTAATCGGTGCGGGTAAAACAGAGCTTGCAGAGACTCTGTTTGGTATAAGGAAACCAATTAGCGGTGAGATTTTGATAGAAGAAAAAAGTGCAAATTTCAAGGATATACGCCAAGCGATAAAACATGGTATCCACATGGTTCCAGAAAACAGAGCGGTAAATGCAATAATCCCAGAAGAGTCGATAAAAAATAACATAACCCTTCCGTTTTTGGACTATTTCTCCAAGTTTGGAGTGCTTGAGAAGAGAAACGAGATAAAAGCATCAAAAAGAATGATAAAAGATATGGGTATAAAGTGTGAAGGCTTTGATGCTTTGATTGAGTCACTCTCGGGTGGAAATCAGCAAAAAGTAGTGGTTGCAAGATGGCTTTTGATGAAACACAATATCGTCATACTTGATGAACCTTTTCAAGGTGTAGATATAAAATCAAGAAGAGATATAAGTAAGTATCTACAAGATAGTACAAAGAAGAGTGCCGTGCTTATGATAAGCAGTGACATAGATGAGTTGATGGATGTAACTGATCGGATAATGGTCATGAACAGAGGCAGAATTCTCTCAAATGAAAAGACTTCTGAAGTTGATAGAGATAGACTTTTGAGTTTAATAACACAAGAATAAAGGATAATAGGTTGGAAAAATTTGTAGCATTTGCCATCAAATATGGTTTTTTGATAGTTATGGCAGGTTCATTTATAGGTTTTGGATTGATGGAGCCATCATTTTGGAGTTGGTCAAATATGTTTTCCATACTCTTGGGTATCACAATAGTTGGAATCTTGGCTTTAGGAGTGACCTTTACGCTAATAGTAGATGGCTTTG
>JALVAU010000128.1 GCA_027011025.1 Campylobacteraceae bacterium
TATATCAATGAATCTGTATCAAAAATATTTGAATCCGAATAGACTTTAACAAGTTCATTATTATGATATTCACCAACTTCACCTTTAACTATAATATATAAAAAATTTGGTAATTTTTCACTAGAAATAAGAAGTTCATCTTTTTTATAATAAGCAATATTTAAGGCATTTAGAGCTCTATCTAACTCTTTTACACTAAGCATTTCAAAAGGATGAATTGAGGTCAAAAAGGTTTTTTGGTCATGCAGGCTCATAGCTTACCTCGTGTAGAAAATTTGGTTGGTACTAATTGTACCAACCAATATATTTTAATGTGCTGAAGCGCTTCCTGCACCTCTTGGAACTCTAATTCTCTCTACTAGCTCTTGAATGTGTTTAGGAGGTGGTGGAGTGATCGAACTTACAATGATAGCTACTACAAAGTGAAGTATCATACCAATTGTTCCGATTCCTGTTGGAGCAATACCCCAGAGGTAATCAGCTTTATCTCCACCCATAAATACAAAGTAAACTATATATCCAAAAGTGAAAACCAAGCCGGCAAGCATGCCCGCAATCGCTCCTTCCTTATTCATTCTTTTGTAAAAAATTCCTAATATTATAGCAGGAAAGAAGGATGCAGCCGCCAATCCAAAGGCAAATGCAACAACTTGTGCTACAAAACCGGGAGGATTTATACCAAGATAACCGGCAACAATGATGGCAACAACAGCCGCTAGACGAGCTGCCATTAGTTCAGCACGCTCACTAAGTTTAGATCTTCCGGTTGTTGGATCTTTCATGAGTACCTGACCAAGTAGATCGTGTGAGATAGCAGTTGAGATAGCAAGTAGAAGTCCAGCCGCAGTTGAAAGAGCAGCAGCTAGTCCACCAGCTGCAATTATTGCAATTACCCAGTTTGGAAGTCCTGCAATTTCAGGGTTTGCCAGAACGATTATATCTCTATCTAGATAAACCTCATTTTCTATTTTTCCATCAGCTCTCATTTGCTCAGAGCTTTTACTAACTTTTTTTGCAGGATTTGATGTTAATCTCTCTCCGCTAGCTCCTCTTTTGCCATCAAAATGAGGTTTTCCTTTTTTCCCTTCAAATGCCTTTCCTGCGGCTATTTGTATTTTTCCGTCACCATTTCTATCATTCCAGCCTATAAGTCCAGAATCTTCCCAAGTCTTAAACCAAGAGCCTCTATTTATAGAGCCATCACTGTTTTTTACCTCATTTTTAACAAATTTTGCATAATCAACATTTTGTAAGTTTTTGATTAGGTTTAGTCTTGCAAATGCTGCCACAGCGGGGATTTGAGTATATAAAATGGCGATAAAAACCAAAGCCCAACCGGCACTTATTCTAGCACCTTTTACAGTAGGAGTAGTAAAAAATCTTACTATTACATGTGGAAGTCCGGCAGTTCCTAGCATAAGAGCAGTTGTAAGCATAAAGACATTCCATGTACCGCCATGACTTACTGTATAAGCAGCAAAACCCAAGTCGGTCATAGAGGTATCTAGTGCATGCAGAAGATAAGTTCCGCTGTCTATCATTTTTACCCCATCATCAAAAGCAAATGGTATCTTTCCTCCAAGTCCGATTTGTGGTAAGAATGTATCTGTAACCTGAAGTGAAAGGAAAATAGCTGGAACTGTAAAAGCGAAAATCATAACACAGTATTGAGCAACTTGAGTATATGTTATACCCTTCATTCCTCCAAGAACCGCATATATAAACACAATAAACATACCAATATAAACACCCATATTTACATCAACTTGTAAAAATCTTGAAAATACGATACCAACGCCTCTCATTTGACCCGCAACATATGTAAATGATATAAAAACAACACATATAACTGCAACAGCACGAGCAAAATCAGAGTAATATCGATCGCCAATAAAATCAGGAACAGTAAACTTTCCAAATTTTCTAAGATATGGTGCCAAAAGCATTGCCAGTAGAACATATCCACCAGTCCAACCCATAAGATATGCACCACCATCACTACCTTTTAGCGAAACGATACCGGCTAACGATATAAATGAAGCCGCACTCATCCAGTCTGCTCCAGTTGCCATACCATTTAATACTGGGTGAACGCCACCACCTGCTATATAAAACTCTTTAGTTGACCCAGCTTTTGCCCATATTGCAATTCCAATATATAGTGCAAAAGAGAGTCCGACAAATAGATAAATTAAACTTTGTAATTCCATATTATCATCCTTTCTTATTCGTGTACATCGTATTTTTCTTCAATTCTTTCCATCATTTTTGCATATACAAAAATAAGAATTACAAATACATATATTGAGCCTTGCTGAGCAAACCAGAATCCTAATTTAAATCCACCAAATGTTATAGCATTCAACTCATCTATAAAGATGATGCCACATCCATAAGAGACTACAAACCATATTACTAATAATTTTAGAATAGTAGTTATATTCTCTTTCCAATATGCTTGTGCCGCATTGTCATCCATCGTTTCTCCTTTTTATTTAACTGTCATCTTTTTTAGGAAGTAAATTCCTAAAAAATTCATACTCTACTAAAGCTTCGCCTTTTGGCGAGAATCTTTGTCTCTTAACATTGATGACCTTGGCATTATGTTATTTGATTAAAATAGCATTATCGTAGCAAGATGATTATTATGTAAAAATTATGTATATATGTGTGTAAAAAGGAAACACACAGTGTGCAAGAAGCCCATAGAAGAAGAAAAATTATTTCTTATCTTATCGGTCATCAAAGTTTTCTATTTGTTTTACCAAACCATCTTTTTGCATATAAAACCAGTTTTTGCTTCTTGCACTTATGCTGCTTGGAAATAATTTTATATCATGTTTTGGTATCTCAATTCTTTTTATTCCCTCTTTAGTTAGTACAAGTCTGATTTTTAAAATCTCATCTTGTTTTCCTTGGCTAAC
>JALVAU010000129.1 GCA_027011025.1 Campylobacteraceae bacterium
TCATATAATAGCAATAGATATAAACTTTAAGGATGCGTATTGTTGTATTATTTATCTATAAAAGGGAAACAGAAATTAAAAGGCTCTATTAGAATATCTGGGGCTAAAAACGCTGCTCTTCCCCTGCTTGCTGCTACTTTGCTCTCTAAAAACAGAGTAAATATATCAAATATCCCAAATGTTGTTGATGTAAAAACTCTTTTAAAACTACTAGACAATCTAGGCTCTAACTCAAATATAAAAGATGGAATCGTGAGCATAGATACTACAAAAGTAAAATCAGCTTGTGCAAACTACGATATAGTAAGAAAGATGAGAGCATCGATCCTGACATTAGGACCGTTGTTGGCAAGATTTGGACATTGTGAAGTCTCTATGCCCGGAGGTTGTGCCATCGGACAAAGACCGATAGATTTACACTTAAAAGCTTTGGAACAGATGGGAGCCAAGATAGAGTTAAAACAGGGCTATGTAGTCGCAAAAGCACCTGAGGGACTGAAGGGCACTACTATCATATTTGATAAAGTTACCGTAACAGGAAGTGAAAATATCCTCATGGCAGCCTCTATGGCACACGGTGTAACAAAGCTTGTAAATGTAGCAAAAGAGCCTGAAGTAGTACAACTTTGTGAATTTTTAAGAGATGGAGGAGTAAAAATAGATGGGATTGGTACGACAAATCTGACTATATTTGGAAGTTATGGAGAACTGCTTGACATGAAAGATATCAAAGTCATACCAGATAGAATTGAAGCTGGAACTTATCTGTGTGCCGGAGCCATAACAAACTCCAAGATAACAATCAGCGATGTAAACCCTAAGCAGATGGAATCCATCACTCTAAAACTAGAACAGATGGGATTTGGTTTCGAGATGGGTGAAAACTCCATCACGCTCTTACCTGCACAAAAAATATCAGCAAGTGATATAGAAACAAGTGAATATCCGGGATTTCCAACCGATATGCAAGCTCAATTTATGGCACTTTGCACTCAAGCAGACGGAACAAGTGTTATAGATGAGAGACTTTTTGAAAATAGATTTATGCATGTTAGCGAACTTACCCGTATGGGTGCTAATATCAAGCTAAAGGGTCATAGCGCAACAGTTGAGGGAGATATGAAATTGATTGGGGCTGATGTTATGGCAACAGACTTAAGGGCTAGTTCTGCTCTTATTTTAGCAGCACTTGTGGCCGAGGGAACAACAAAAATACATAGAATTTATCACTTAGATAGAGGATATGAAGACTTAGAGGGAAAATTTTCAGCACTTGGTGCAAATATAGAAAGGTTAGAAGAGTAATGAAAAAATTAACATCCATACCACTAAAAGAGGCTCAAAAATTAGCACTGAATCTCATCAGCAACAGACCACTAAAACAGTGGGTATCTATCTCAAATGCTCTAAATAGAGTGCTTGCTCAAGATATAGTATGCCTAAAAGATTTACCGGCTTTTAACAACTCAGCACTAGATGGATATGCCATAAAACATAGCGATTGTGGTAAGAGACTACATATAAGAGAGACTATATTTGCCGGTGATAGTGTAGAGACACAGTTAAGAGAAGGTGAGTGTTTTAAGATAATGACCGGAGCTAAAATCCCAAAAGATGTGGATACTATCGTAGCCTTTGAAGACGCAACACTTTTAGAAGATGGTTTTGTACAGATCCCAAAAAATATAAAAAAAGGTAATGCTTTTAGAGTAAAAGGAGAGGAGATAGCAACAGGAGAAACACTTTTTAAAGAGGGTCTCTTGATAAACTCTTCTGTGTTGGCGATGTTGGCATCTCAGGGCATCTCGCAAATAGAGGTCTATAAAAAGATCACTATAGGCATATTTTCAACAGGCAATGAACTAAAAGAGCCATGGGAGAGTGCAAATGACGATCAGATATACAATGTAAACTCAACATCCTTGATAGCCCTCTTTAAAGAGTTTGGCTTTGAGGCTGACTATTGTGGTGTTATTCCAGACAATTTAGAGCAGAGTAAACTCTACTTTTCTAAAATGAAAAAGTATGATTTGCTCGTGACAACAGGTGGAATAAGCATGGGTGAGGCTGATTTTGTTGAAGAGGCACTCCTTGATAATGGCTTAAAGGCACTTTTTCACGGCATAAATATCAAACCCGGTCGCCCAACTATGATAGGCAAGATGCAAGATACCATAGTTGCCTCTATGCCCGGAAATCCTTTAGCTGCTTATGTCAATGCCTTTTTACTGCTAATACCTTTGGCTAAAAAATTACAAGGTAACACAAAGTATAGCCATGAAATTCTAAGAGCAAAAATGGCAGAGGATTTAAAACTCAAAGCGAACAGAACAAACTTGGTCTTAGGAAGTTTTAGGGAAGGTAAATTTTATGTTACAGGAGGCAACAGATATGGCTCTGGCATGGTTACACCTATGGTACAAAGCAATGCGCTCTTTGTAATACCTGAAAATAGAGATTTTATAACGCAAGACGAAGAGATAAGCCTAATAATTTTTAAAGGAATTTTTTGATAAGATTTCAATCTTCAAGCGGGAATAGCTCAGCGGTAGAGCACGACCTTGCCAAGGTCGGGGTCGCGAGTTCGAACCTCGTTTCCCGCTCCATTTTACTCTTTTTTCTTTTTTTTATTCATGTTGGGGCAGTTGATAAATTTTACATAAAAAAAAGCTACTGTGTTGACAATATGCAAGATATAACCTCATCTCTGTTTACAAAAAATCAAAAAAATAGTTTTTTTATCCTAACTTTGCCAAAAAATAGAGCAAAATACTCAATCTCTTCTTTAAAAATAGTATCTGCATTTAAAAAAAACGATATAAATATAACTGACATATCGGGTGGAGTTGTTGTTTTTAGAAACTGCAAACTACCTATCGATATAAAAAAAATCAAACAGATGATAGAAGAGAGATTTAAAGAG
>JALVAU010000130.1 GCA_027011025.1 Campylobacteraceae bacterium
TAATAGATCTTAATGATATAGAGAATGACCCTGCTTATAAGGCTAGTATTAAGATATTATCGGGGATTGGTGAGGATAGTGCTACCCTTAAAGTTACTTTTGATTATATAGCAAGTATTAAAAACAGTAAAAACCCTATAGAGATGATACTTTTGGAATGGGGAGGGAAATACCCTCTACATGTAGGTATAGTCACTACTACTTTTTGGGTAGGCGAAAAAAGCAACAAAGAAAATGCCTATATACCAAATATGTCTAGTGCTTGGGATGATAACTGGATGAATGACTTTGGTGGAGTTGATGATCCAGACAGTAGAGATGGTTTCTACCCATCTTTATTTACACCGCTTGAAAATCCCTTTTATTTTGCTCTACCTTATAGTGATTTTGAAGAAAACGGTACAAGAAAAGATGAAGTATCATCTATAACACCTTGGGCAAGTAGCCAAAATCTTAAAACAGACTCTATCTTAAAGAACAGATGGATTAAAATAACAAAAGATGGTAAAGTAGCATTTGCACAATGGGAAGATGTAGGACCTATCAATAGTGATGACAAAGATTATGTCTTCGGATATGCACAACCCTCAAGTGAATTTAACAACCACGCCGGGCTTGATGTCTCACCGGCCCTCAGAGACTATCTTGGTCTAGACGGTGAAGATACAACTAATTGGCAATTTGTAGATGAAGAAGATGTATTGGAAGGACCATGGAGGGATATAGTGACAACTTCTCAAGTCAACTGGGCAGATTGGTATAAACCAGATACCAATACAACATGGCAATGGCAACTAACAGGAGATATAAATACCTCTTACGATGTAGATATCTACGATATAGATCTTTTTGAAGCGGATGAGACCTTGATACAAGAGTTGAAAAACAGAGGCAAAAGGGTTATTTGCTATTTTAGTGCTGGAAGTTATGAAGAGTGGCGTAGTGACGCAGATAAATTTTCTAAAAATATAATTGGCAATGATTTAGACGGTTGGATTGGTGAGAAGTGGCTGGATATAAGAGAGAGTAGTATAAAACCCATAATGCTCTCAAGATTGGATTTAGCACAGCAAAAGGGTTGTGACGGAGTAGAACCGGATAATGTAGATGGATATACAAATGATACAGGTTTTCCTTTAAGTAGTGAAGATCAGCTACTATACAATAAATTTATAGCAAATGAAGCACATAGAAGAGGTTTATGTGTAGGGCTTAAAAATGATCTTGAACAGATATCTACACTTGAGCCATTTTTTGATTTTGCTATTAATGAACAGTGCCATATTTATGATGAGTGTGGATATATGCAACCCTTTATGGATGCAAATAAAGCGGTTTTAAATGTAGAGTATGCGCAAAAATACATAGATAATGAAAACGATGCAAAAGATGAACTATGTAGTGATGCAAACAGCAGGGGCTTCTATACTCTTGTGCTTCCAATGGATCTAGATGATAGTTTCAGGTATGGGTGTAAGTAGGTTTACAAATTTAAAATTCCATCACTAAAACTTACACTTTCTACACCGACTAAATTTGCTTCAAAACTGTTGTTGTTTGCTAGAAGATCATAACTGCCATCACTCAACGAAGATATAGTTACATCATCTTGTGACAAGTCAATATATACTATATCATCTCCTATGCCACCATCAATATAATCATATCCGCCATTTCCAATATATATGCTGTCATCACCGGCATTTGTAAAGATACTGTTATCTACCATATTGTCTGTTACTATATCTGCACCAGAACCTGTTTTTAAATTTTCTATAATAGTTCCTGTGGATATGGCAAGATTGTTTTTTCCTGTATAAAGCATGCCTGAACCATCAAGATCATTGGTTATAAAGTCACTTATAAAGTCATTGAAATCGCTGTCATCTACTTCGTTTTGATAAAAAGTCACAACATCTGACACGCTATATTTATCTGCACTATTTAATGAACCAGGATTTAAATCTATGGTGCTTGAACCGAGGCCAGAAGAGAGATCGATCGTGTCTTCTCCTCCGGCGTCCCAAATAGTTTCTATCTTTTTGTCAGTAAAATTCAATGTATATATACTATCTTCTGTAGCAGTTGTATCGTTTACGCCAAAAATTGATTGCAAAGCGGATACATCATATAGTGAATAAAGTTGTGAAAAGATTATATTGCTACTTGCCTCTATAGATTTACCGTCATTCGTTTCTGTTATCACAAAAGATGGATAATAATTATCCCTTTGTGTGTAGGACATTATGGTATGGTTTGTATCATCTTCTTGAGTTGGGAGTGTGACATCTCCGTCGAAAGGATGTTCTAGTCCAAGGGCATGTCCTAGTTCATGAGCCATAGTATTCCAGCCATTTTCTCCACTCTCTAATCCATGTGATGCAGTATCTGAATTAAATGTGCTAGAGAGGAAAATATCTCCGGCATATGTTGGATTGTCACCCGGATAGAAGGCAAAACCATCAGTTCCTGCACTCATGTCTACGATATTTAATGCTATCATTCCATCACTGTCAACTTCCTCAAAAGAGATCCCTAATAGTTTTTCAGCATCACTAAATATATCATTCATAGCAGTTTGTTGTGCACTATTTAATTGGGTCCATCCCGTAGTTAATTCTGTTCCATCTCCGTAGTCATAATAATCATCAGGAATAGATGTGTTGAAGTTATAAGTAATAGTGGTTGTGTTTTCATCCCAATATGTGCCAGATAGCAGTGCCAAAACACCATGTGTATCTGAGGTGCTTAAAGCTCCAAGCCCAAGATTTTTGTAAGAGGTTGATGGTGCATCTTCATCCAAATCATTCACACCCAAACTCACACTCAAAAGAGACTCATTTCCACTTTCATCACTAGCAATAACACTAAAACTGTAACTACTCTTACTCTCAAAGTCAGGAC
>JALVAU010000131.1 GCA_027011025.1 Campylobacteraceae bacterium
TCCTAGAGTCCCTCCAGCTGCTATCGAGCCCGCAAAAATGCTAGGTTTGTATCCATATTTATCACATTGGGGCATAGCTACAGTTGTGATTGTAGCTGCTGTCGCTACAGAAGAGCCGGAAATTGACGAGAATAAAGCAGAGGATGCTATATTTGCATGAAGCAGGCCACCAGGAAGCCAAGATAGCCATTTGTGAAGTGAAAAATATATATCTTTTGCTATTCCAGAATGCAACAATATCTCTCCTAAAAGCACAAAAAAAGGTATAGATAATAGAAGAAAGTCTGTACTAACGCTCCAAGTAATCTCACCTAGAGAGCCAAATATAGGATAATCAGAGAAAAAATATCCCACTATTATAGCTACACCAGATATAGCTGATGCTACAGGAACAGAAAGAAAAAGAAGGAAGAGAAGTATAAATATACAAATGAGAATCAAATACATACTTCATCCTTTTGTATATTTGAAAATTGATTATTTTTGCCTGTGATGAGTGAACTTATGGCATGATATAACAATACCAAAACAACAATCATAAAAAAGGCAAATCCAAAAAACCATATGCTTTGTGGTATCCATAAAGCAGTGCCTAGAGGAGTGTTTGCAGTTGATTTTTTTATGAGGGATGTGTAAAACACACTAAAAGTTGAATAAACCAACAAAGATATAAACATCAAAGTAAATATCATAGCAACAATATCAAAGATATGTTGAAATTTTTTAGATACTCTGACATATAAAATATCTATGCGTATGTGCATTTTTTGAAAAAGCACATACGCCAGCGACCAAGAGGAACAGATACCTAAAATATAACCGGATATTTCATCAGTTCCACCAAAAGATATCAAAAAAAACTTTCTCAAAACAACTTCTGTACTTATCAAAAAGACAGCACCAAAAAGTAAAAAACCACATATATATGTGAGATATTTAGAAATGTCTTTTAGCCACTTAGTCATAATATACCCCTATTTTGCCTCTATGTTTACTATCTTTCCTATAGTTTCATTCCACTCTTTGACGGTTTTTGCCGGGACTTTCTTTACCCATTTTGGGATAACTCTTGAGATTAAAACTTTCTTTGCTAGTTCCCTGTCTTTTTCTTGTACTTTGATAAGTTTCATATGTGCAGGTTTTCCATATGAACAATCTTGACCTGTTAGGCATTTTTCACCCTCAGATGTTTCATAATTTGTTTTAACCCAAGCAGGTACAACGATATCTTTGTTTATAGACGCAAGAAGTTTTTCTTGCTCTTTTTTTGTAAATTTATTCCAAGTATCTAGATTCATAGCGGTAATTACATAAGCCCAGCCACCTATTGGCAATGGATAGAGATAGTTAGATACTTCACCCCATCCAGACATGTAACCAGACAATCCACCTGTGACTGCACAGTCAATCACACCTCTTTGTAGAGATTGAGGAACCTCGCTATACGACATTGTGATACCTGTGGCACCTATGCCATCTAAAAATTCAGCAACAGTCCAGCCTGAAGCTCTGACTTTTTTGCCCTTTAAATCAGCCAATGAACTTATTTTCTCTTTGCAAAATAAAACTTGTGCAGGATAAGGAACAACTGACAATAATTTTGCGTTAAAATCCTTCTTTAGTGCTTCGTCCAAAGTTTTTTTGTAGCTATCTACAACTTTTTTTGCAGTTTTTATGTCATCTGTTAGTGCAGGGAAGTCCAAACCAGCAAGTGTTTGAGAATCTGATACTACATATCCGCCTACGGTCGATACTACATCAAAAACACCTTTTGCCAACTCTCTATACACTGAGGCACCTCTAAGTTTTATCTGCCCGAGTGAGCTAAGCCTGACCTTGGTACTAGGAAACTCTTTTGTAAAATCTTTTTTCCAGAAAGGTTTTTCATACTCTTTATATAAAGAGAGACTACTCCAAGAACCAACAACTCTAAGTTTTGCCGGAGCTGCATACACACTTGAAAGTACAAGTAATGAGCCCATCACAATAACCATAAAACTCTTTTTCATGTTATCTCCTTAAGATTGATTTAAGTAGATACTAACAAATCGAAGTGTGATGTAGGTGTGGTTTGAAATATACACAAAAAACTGCTCAAGATATGTTACAAAGTGTAACATAAAAAGGGGAAGTTATTGCTTTTTTATCCATTTTGCTAAAATTTCTATATCTTTGTTGGTCAATTTTTTAAATGCTGGCATGGGGATGTTGTTGCTCTCTTTCCATTTGCTCTTGCTTCCATTTTCTATGGAGTTTTTTATCTCTTTTATACTTTTTGCATGGGATATTTTTTTAAAAGATGGGCCAACTTTTTTGAAATTTTTAGCATGACAACTGAGGCAACCGTTTTGTCTCGCTAGTAGTTCGCCTTTGGGCATTTCTCTTATTTGTTGTATCTTTTTCATCTTTGCCAAAAGGTTCTCTTTTGTATAGTGAGTGAAAACATACATAGCTATCGCTCTTATCTCATCTTCGCTTACTTGTCCTTTTAATGATGGCATAAGTCCATAAGTTTTAAGGCTCTCTTTGTCGCAAAAGGATTTTGAGATACTGGGATTTTGGACAAAATCTGTTACAAACTCTATAGCATTTGGCAGTTTATCAGACGGAGTTGCAGCTTTTATAAAGTCAAGTATATGAAAACTGACTGCCATCATAGGCGGGGCTTTTTCATCTGCAAATGTTTTTGGAGGCATATCAAGATTGTGGCAACGACTGCATTTTTGTTTCAAGAGTTTTTTCCCATCAAGATTTGGACTCTTTTTCTCACCGCAACCTATAAGTAATATGGAGGCAACAAGTAGACTTAAAATCACCTCTACATGTAGAGCTCTGTTAAGATACATTTTTGCCTCCAAAAGTATTATCTAGTGTGCGGAGCAAGTTCCCTCAC
>JALVAU010000132.1 GCA_027011025.1 Campylobacteraceae bacterium
ATACACCGCTTGGTAGTATCGTGATAAATATAGATAGAATCAATGAAGCATCTCATAAATTTTTTCACGCTAAAGACGAGGAACTAACCCTATTGTTTATACATGGGTTACTACATCTTTTAGGATATGACCATGAAACAGATAGTGGCGAGATGAGAAAAAAAGAGGAGGAGATAATCCAAGAGTTTAATTTACCAAAAAGCCTAATAGTAAGAGTCGAGGGATAGATGGATTATATAATTTTCATAATTTCTATGTTTGCACTTATATATGGAGCAGATCATATAATCAATCAATCAGAAAAGATAGCTCTGCATTTTGAGATACCAGCCTTCATAATTGGAGCAACAGTGATTGCTGTTGGAACCAGTCTTCCTGAAATGGCAGCATCTATAACAGCGAGCTACCAAGGAAAAACTGATATGGCTGTTGCCAATGTTTTAGGAAGTGTAACCTTTAACATATCTTTAGTTCTTGGCGTTATATTTTTATTGGCAAAAAATATACATCCTGCTAGAGATATTTTTAAAAATGACAGTGTTTGGATAGCAATACCTCCTATTTTGTTTTTACTTATGGCATATGATGGAGTAATCAGTAGATTTGACGGGATAGTGTTTCTATTTTTAATGATCGCTTATCTACTATTTTTAAATAGTGACAGAAAAAGATTTGAAGCTGAAATAGACGAAGATATTCTAAAAGAGAAATTCAATTGGTTAAAAACATCTTTTTTTCTTGGTATTGGTTTTGTTTTTGTAATAGTTGGTGCAAAATACACTATATATAGCGCATCCCAAATTGCTGCAAATTTTGGCATAAGCGAGTGGGTAATAGCACTTTTACTCATAGCTTTTGGTACAAGTTTACCAGAACTTATAGTGAGTATCATGGCTGTGAGGAAGAATAATACCGATATGGCAATAGGTAACATAATAGGAAGTAATGTTGCAAATTTTGCTATTGTTCTAGGATCATCTGCCCTTGTCAACCCTCTACATGTAGAGCTGTCTAAAAGTGGTTTTGATATACTCTGTATGTTATCTTCTTCTATCATACTTATCTATATCAGCGCAACAAAACTCTACAGTAAAGCAGCAGGAATAGTACTTCTTAGTATAATTATTTTGATGTTAAACCACTCACTATTTACTTGACGAAGTGGTAATATACTTTAATTCTAATAACTTATCATATATCTTTGATATGATTTCTCCCGCAGCAGAACCTCCATGTCCACCATGTTCGACTATGGCTGTTACTACATATTTTGGATTTTTATAAGGACCATAAGTAGTTAGCCATGCATGTGATCTTTTAAAATACTTTAATTCATTCTCTTTCATTCTCTTTTTTTCCCCTTGGGGGATACCAACTACTTGAGCGGTACCTGTTTTACCGGCTATATCTACTTTAGTATGAGTATGGTATGTGGCTGTACCATGAGGTGCATGTGTAACCTCTCTCATATACTTTCTTATATATCTTAGATAAATTTTATCTTTTTTAGAAAATATAGTATTATCCACACCATAATCAACGCTCAAACCATCTACACTCTGTATAAAATGTGGAGTTACTCCATATCCTGTTGCCAACAAGGCTGTATATCTTGTAATTTGCATAGGTGTTACAAGAAAATAACCCTGCCCAATTGATGTGATAAGTGTCTCTCCTCTATACCAAGACTCTCCATATTTACGCATCTTCCACTCTTTTCCCGGTACAGTTCCTATAAATTCCCCAGGTAGATCAACACCTGTTTTTTTTCCAAAACCTAATTTTCTAAGAACAGGGGAGATTTTATCTATTCCCACCCTTAAACTCCCATCATAAAAATAAACATCGCAACTCTCTCTGATAGCTTTTTCCATATCTACTTTTCCATGACCATCTTTTTTCCAACACCTAAATTTTCTTTTTCCAAGCTCTATGCTACCGGTATCAAAAAAAGTAGTTCTTCTGCTTATAAGACCTGATTTTAAAAATGAAAGTGCAACTCCCATTTTGATAGTTGAGCCTGGTGGATAAAGTCCCTTTGTAAGCTTGTTTGTGAAGGGATGATTAAAATCATTCGAGAGAATTTTCCACTCTTCTTGAGTAATTCCATTTACAAAACCATTCAGATCATACTCAGGGAAACTCCCTGCAGCTAATACTTTGCCATTTTTTGCATTCATCACCACAATAGCACCACTTTTACCTTCAAAAAGCTTTGATATATATCTTTGAAGTCTTATATCTATAGTCAGTTTTATATCTTTACTCGTAGGCAATTTTTTACTAACAACTTCAAGTTCTCTGTTGAAAGCTGTTACTTTTGTTTTTTTAAGCCCCTTTTCGCCCTCTAATACTCTATTGTAATACTTTTCTATACCTGTTTTACCTATATACTCGGTCAACTTTGCTATTTCATCTTTTTGCATCTCTTTTTGGTTTGATTTACCAACATACCCTATCAGATGTGAAGCTAAAATACCATTTGGATAATACCTTTTTGATGAAATCTTAATTTTTAGATTTTTACGCAAAGATAGAGAAACAAACTTTTTTATTATCTCATCATACGATATGAAATCTATCACTCTTACAAATTGATGAGCATAAGGAGAGTCCTGTTTTAAATATTTTTTTTCAAGTTTGGAGTATATAAAGTCTGGAAATTGAGAATTTAAAAATCTTAATTCAATCTCTAACTTTTTTCTATTTTTTTTGGTACTCAATCCCGGTTTAATACTGATAGAAAAACCTAGCTTATTTACAGCTAGAGGCTCTCCTCTCCTGTCATATATAGAACCTCGCAATGGAGCTAAATCTTCAGTTTTTAGAGCATTTTGTTTTGCTAAACCCTCATAATATATATTTGATTTTATACT
>JALVAU010000133.1 GCA_027011025.1 Campylobacteraceae bacterium
TGTATTTATGGCTAGAAGTACTATGATGCTTGAAAAAATTGTGATAATGATAAAAATCAAAACCGCAAGTTTTGAATATATGGATAATGAGTGTAGTTTTTGTATCAATTTTCTCATTTTGTATCTTTGAGAAAATTTAACATTTTATATATTTTAGCATATGTCTGATTTGTCGGCTTTTCAAATTTGTCTATATTCAGATGATTTAGTATTTTTTTTCCTATCTTTGTTTTGTGCATATTTAAGAAAAGTCTTTGAAGTTTTGCAAACTCTTTTTCATTTAGATTTGATCTTGCAACTATAGGAGAGATGGTAAATGGTCCCAATTTTTCTACAACTCTTAGTTTTTTTATATCATCTGGGTGTTTTTTAGCGTATTGGGTAAGAACAAGACTATCTACGCTTGCACCATCCACAAAACCTTCAAGCACGGCATTTATGGATTCACCATGATCGTAAGTATATATAAGATGACGAAAAAATTTAGCAATTTTATAACTATTTTTTTCTATCTTGTAACTTGGTGCGATTGAGCCGGATGTAGAGCCAGGGTCAGTAAAGGCATAAATCTTATTTTTAAAATCAAGCAAACTTTTATATTTGGTATTTTTTAATGCTATAACATCTGAGTAGTACTTGTCATTCCCGTTTATGATAGGAATTGCCAGTAGTCTTGCGTTTTTTTTATCTTTAAGTAGTGTATAGGTGGAGCTACAGACATATGCTATATCTGATTTTGAATCTTTTATATTGGATACAACTTCCGCATAAGTTCTTGCAAATTTTATATCTATTTTGAATTTTGAATTATCTTCTAAATATTTTTTCCATTGGAGATATGTCTTTAAATCCTCCTTTAGAGTAGTTCCGGTAAATGAAAAAGTGATAATTTTTGCAGTCAATGGCGTAATAAGTGTAAAAATTAAAAATAAACTGGTAAAAATTTTACCACCGATGGAAATTTTTTTATCATTTTTCATTAGAGTTTCCTTGCTAAAAGTATTAAGACCCCTAAATATAGGGATTTATGAAAAGTTGGAACACTATTTGCGCCTATATAGGTACAAAATATATGAGTGAATTATATACTGATATTTTGAAAAACAACTTTAAAGGAGTTGCTATGAGCAAAGAAGAGCTTTCGAGAGTTGATGAAAAGTTAACTTTGGAAACAGATGAATCTAGAAGAGATTTTCTAGATAAGTTTTCAAAAGGTATCTTTGGAGGGTTGATTGCGAGTGGTGTTGTAAATGCACTTGCTCCAGTTCAAGCCAAAGCAAACATGGATGGCAGTAATTTAAATTTTTCTGAACCATTCAAACCTTTTGATTTGCCACCTGAGACACCGGGTGAAGATGGAATCCTCAGAATGATGAGAGATATCCAAAGAGCACTTAAAAAGCCGATAGAGCAAAGACATTGGAAGATGGTAATAGATCTTAGAAAATGTGTCGGTTGTGATGCATGTTCTGTATCTTGCGCTGCGGAAAACAAACTTCCGCCGGGGGTTATTTATAGACCGGTAATCCAACAAGAGATAGGAAGCTATCCAAATGTTGGACATGTTACTCTTCCTCGTCCTTGTATGCATTGTGATGAGCCTCCTTGTGTGCCTGTTTGTCCTGCTGAAGCTACTTGGAAAAGACCAGATGGTATCGTAGTTGTCGATTATGATCAGTGTATAGGCTGTAGATACTGCTTAAATGCTTGCCCATATGATGCAAGAACATTTGATTTTGGTATGGAATACATAGATGGCGCGGCCGATGCTCCAAAAGTTTTTCTAGGCAAAGAAAAAGCAGGAAAATATGAAACAGAAGCTTCTTATGAGTATGAGAAAGAGTGGAAAAGAGAAGGAGATCAGTCTCCTATAGGAAATGCAAGAAAATGTCACTTCTGTATCCCAAGAATAGAAAAAGGAATGTTGCCCGAGTGCGTTGTTACCTGCATAGGTAGAGCTACATATTTTGGTGATGGAAATGATCCTCAAAGCTTGGTTTCTGAACTTATTGCTTTGCCGAATGCATTTAGGCTTAAAGAAGAAGTTGGTACACACCCTAGTGTGTATTACATCAAGTAGGAGGATGAGATGACAAGAGAAAAAATGGGTAACATCCTTGTTTGGATTTTAATAATTGGTTTTGGAGCATGGGGACTTCCAGGAATCTTAGATAGATTTGCAAATGGACATGTCAACACGGCTTATGGTTCATATATTCCTTGGGGACTTTGGATCTCAGCATATATTTGGTTGATCGGTCTTTCAGCTGGTGCATTGATGATTTCTGTTATGACTTATGTATTTGGTATAGGAGCAGTTAAAAAAGTAGGAAAAATGGCATTTCTAGTTGCAATCGCAACTTTGGTAGGTGCTATGATGGCAGTTGGTCTTGACCTTGGTCATCCACTAAGAGCTTTCAGTCTTATACTTGATCCAAATCTTCACTCTATGATGGGTTGGATGGCAGTTTTATATAGTGCATATTTTGTAACTCTTTGTGTAGAGTTGTATTTTGCGATTAAAAAAGAGCAAGTAAGAGGTGAAAAACAAAAGAGTATAAAGAAAATTTTGGTAGTACTTGGTATTTGGAGTATTCCTTTGGCATTTGCATTCCACGGGGGTGTTGGTGGAGTTTTTGCTAATGTTATAGCAAAACCATACTGGCATGGACCAATGCTACCAATAGTATTTTTAGCTGGCGCATTTTTAAGTGGAGGAGCACTATTTGCAACTGTTGCTTACATATGGAGACCTAGTCAATCTAAAGAAGAGTTCTTAAAGATGATGATTTTCTTAGGAAAAACAACTCTAGCGCTTCTTATCTTGGATGAAATCTTGGAACTATCAGAAATTTATGTCGGTACTTTCTACTCAGCATATGGAGAGGGACATCTTTGGCAACAAATTCTATTTGGTCAATATTGGTACACATTCTGGATAGTTCATATCCTAATAGGTGTATTGATACCACTATTTTTACTAACAGCAAAATCAAAATCTCCAGGTGCAATCGCATTAGCAGGTTTATTGATAGCAGGTAGCTTTTTGGCAGTAAGATTAAATATCGTAATACCGGGTATGTTAGACCCAGAGATAAAAGGTATCGCAGATGCTTGGGTGCATAGTAAACTAACATTCTCATACTTACCGTCTATTATGGAGTGGCAGGTATTATTATTTATAGTAGCTGTTGTAATGGCGGTATTTATGATAGGTAAAAAAGTCTTACCAATATATCAAACAGCAGGAGATGAGTAATGAAAAATGAAATAACAAAAAACAAACCAATGGACAGAAGAAGTTTTCTAAAGACTTCAGCTCTACTTGGTGGATCAGCTGCATGTTTAGGTGCGGTTGAAAAAATTAATGGTGAAGGTTTTGGGAGAGATAAGATTAACTATCCTTTAAATGATGCCAAGAATGTGATCTATTCTGTCTGCTTACAGTGTCATACAGCTTGTCCGATTAAAGTCAAGATTGAAAATGGTGTTGCAGTTAAGATTGATGGAAATCCATACTCTATCCAAAATATGAATAGTCCAATTCCAACTTCAACTGATATAGAAGTTGGTGCGAAGATTGATGCAGGTATCTGCCCTAAAGGTCAAGCGGGAATACAGACTATATATGATCCTTATCGTGTTGTTAAGGTTTTAAAGAGAGATGGAAAAAGAGGTGAAAACAAATGGAAAGTTATACCTTTTGACCAAGCTGTAACAGAAGTTGTAGAGGGTGGAAAACTTTTTGCAAATATTCCTGGTGAAGAAAATAGAGTTGTAGAGGGTCTGCGCCAAGTAAGAGTTTTAAAAGATGCAAAAGTAGCAAAAGCAATGGCCGGTGATGCTATGAATGTAGGAAAAGGCAAAATGAGTCTTGCAGATTTTAAAGCAAAGCATGCTGCACATTTGGATGTTTTAATAGATCCTGATCAACCTGATCTTGGACCAAAAAACAATCAATTCTTAATGCTTGCAGGAAGAATGGAGCATGGTAGAAAAGAGTTAGCAAAAAGATGGCAAAGAGGAGCTTACGGAAGTAACAACTTTATGGAGCATACAACAGTATGTGAACAATCCCACCATATAGCTTATAAGCAGGTGACAAGCCAATATGTTGATGGCGGAAAATGGAAAATTGTAACAGAACATATGAAGCCTGATTTTAGAAATGCTAGATTTGTGATTTTCTTTGGAACAGGTTTTGTTGAAGCAAACTTTGGACCTCCGATAATGGCAAACCTTGTCACAAATGCGGTTACGAATGAAGGATGTAAAGTTGCAGTTGTAGATCCTAGATTTTCAAAAAGTGCAGCAAAAGCTTGGCAGTGGGTTCCTGTAAGACCTGGTGGTGACGCAGCCTTGATTTATGGCATGATTAGATGGATGTTTGAAAACGATAAGATAAATAAAGAATTTTTGGTGAATGCAAATAAAGCAGCTGCCAAGAAAGCAAATGAGGAGAGTTGGACAAGTGCAACTCATTTGATTGCTCATGACAAAGAGGGGCCTGCTAAAAAACTAAGAGCAAGTGATCTCGGTATTGGTACAAGTGATCAGTTCGTAACAACAGTAGATGGAAAGCCTGTCGCAGTAAATACAAATGATAAATTAAATCCTATCGTTGGAGATCTGTTTTTCAAAGGAGAATTAAACGGTATCAAAGTTAAATCAGAACTCTACATGGTAAAAGAATATGCTCTAAGTAAGTCTATGGATGAATGGGCAAAAGAGGCAGGACTTAGTGTAAAAGAGATAGTAAAATTAGTACGAGAATATACAAAATATGGCAGACAAGCAGGCGCTGAGATGTATAGAGGTCCTGTTCAGCATACAAATGGATATTTTAACGGCATGGCTGTTATATACCTAAATATGTTAGTTGGAAATATAGACTATAATGGCGGTCTTATCAAAGGCGGTGGGCACTACCATGAAGATGGAAGTAAAGGTGGACCATTTAATCTTAAAAAAGATGTATTTGCCGGCAAAACTAAAGCTTTTGGACATAAGATAACAAGAGAGGGTTCATACTATGAACATAGTTCTTATTTCCAAAAAAATGGTTATCCTGCAAAAAGACCTTGGTTTCCACATACAGGAAATGTTTATCAAGAAGCAATACCATCTATGGATGATGCATATCCATATGGTGTTAAAATATTAATGACTATCATGGGTACTCCTCTATTGTCAAATCCAGCGGCTCATATGTCAATGAAGACTATCCTTGATCTTAAGAAGACTCCACTGTATATCGCAAATGATGTAGCAGTTGGTGAAACTAGTATGTTTGCTGATTATATTTTTCCTGATTATGCTATCTGGGAAAGATGGGGAACTCCACATGTTCCACCATCGGCAGTTACTAAAATGTCTAAATTTAGACAGCCTACAATCGAGCCTTTGACAGATGTTGTGAGTGTGTTTGGCGAGGAGCAACATATTGGCTTTGAGTCTATGCTTTTAGCTTTTGCTGAAAAACTTGGGCTTCCTGGGTTTGGTGATGATGGTTTTGGAAAGGGGATGCCTTTTAAAAGAGTAGAAGATTGGTATCTAAAACTAGCTGCAAATATAGCTGCAGGTGATCATAAAGGTGATGCATTGCCTCAAGCTGATGAAAAAGAGATAAAGATATTTAAAGAGGCAAGAAGGCATATGACATCAGCAACATTTGATTTTGGTAGATGGGCCAAGGCTTGTACTGATGCAAATGGAAAAAGCTGGTTTAAAGAGACAATATATTTGCTAAATCGTGGTGCAAGAGGTGAAGATTTTACAAAGTACACTAAAAATGTTGAAAATAGTGATAAGATACTGCATAAATTTGGCAAAATGTTTAATTTTTATTGCGAGAAAGTGGCAAATACCAGACATAGTTATACAGGGAAAAAATTCAGTGGTATTAGTAGATATAACCCTGCCATAGACTATGCAGGCAAAGAGGTTGTCGGAAGTTCAGCATATCCTTTAAAATCTATAACTTATAAACCAATAACAGGTGGACAGGCTAGAACTCAAGCCGTTGACTACTGGTTGCAGGCTATAATGCCAGAAAATACCATAGATTTAAATACCCAAACTGCACTTGAGATGGGTTTCAAAGATGGAGATATGGCAAAAATTGTTTCTGCAGATAATCCAGAAGGAGTCTGGGATTTAGGTCCATCTGGTAAAAAACCAATGATTGGAAAAATCAGAACAGTTGAAGGCTTGAAGCCTGGAGTTTTAAATACTTCATGGAGTTTTGGTCATTGGGCATATTGTGCTAGAGATATCGTGGTTGATGGCAAAGTTATCAAAGGTGAAAAATCCAGAGAAGCCGGTATATGTTCAAATGCTGCTCAAACAGTTGATAGTGGACTTAAGAACTCTTGTCTTGAGGACATGGTAGGTGGCTCAGCAGTTTTCTATGATTCATTCGTAGGACTTGTAAAAGCTTAATAATTTTGTAATATGTACCTGCCAAATCTCTATCCTTTTTTGGCAGGTACAAATTTTACAGGAGGATGTTATGAAAAGATTTTTCATTAAGTGTTTTAGTTTTATAGTTCTATTTGTTTTTACAAATTCTGCTTTTGCACTAGATTATAGTTCGTTGCCAGAGATTGTCAAAACAAATATCACAAAGCAGTATAGTGGCGAAGATATCAAAATTCTTTCCGTTAAGAGAAAAGGATCAAGATACACCATAATCATAAAAACAGAATCAGGAAAAGATAAAGTCGTTGTGACAAGAAAAGGAAAAATCTTAAGCATCAGCGAATACCTAAAAGGTATGGAGCCAACAGGCGGATGCTAAAGTATATATTTGTTTTGTGTTTTAGTTTGCTTATAGTAGTTGTAGCAAATGATAAAGACAGACAAAGAGTAATAGATGGCATTAAAAAACACTACAAGAATCAAAATATCATATTTTTACATATAAAAGAGATGACAAATAAGAACTATTTTGTAATTATAAGAAATAATAATATGCAAGAGAGAATTGAAACTGATAAAAATGGTAAAATATTGAGTATAATAGATGATTTAAGTGTAGCAGATGAGGTAGAGGAGGGGTGTTAGATGCATAAAATTATATCTGTTGTAGTGGCTCTACATGTGAGTATATTTGCTTCATATATATCGGTATGTCAAAATTGCCATGGAAAAGGTTTTGAGAAAAGGGCGCTTGGAAGATCTAGGATAGTTAAAAACTTAAAAAAAGAGGAGATAAAACAGAGATTGAATTATTTTAAAACTTCAAGTTCTATCATGAAAAGCTATGCATCTTCTTTAAGTCAGAAGCAGATTGGGCAAATAGCAGAAATCTTTGGAAGATAGTGGTATCAATTTGATTAAAGGATAAGAGCAGTCCTAAAATACAAGGGGAGTAATATGCGTTTTTTGGTTATTGTTGTTAGCTTGATTTTATTTGCTAACGCAGGAGACATAGTTTATGTTGGGTCATCAACTATAGGAGGAACAGTACTTCCTAAATTGGCTGCTGATTTCTCTAAAGAATATAATATTAGGTTTGATACTATAAAGATACCAGGTTCTGGTGAGGGTATAAAGGCCTTATTGTCAAACGAAACGAAATTGGCTGGTATATCAAGAAACATAAAAGACAAAGAGAGAAAAAAAGGTTTAAGATTTTTTATAATCGCTTATGATGCTATAGGTGTAGTTGTAAATAAAAACAATCCTATCAAAAATCTGAGTAAAGAGCAGCTGAGAAAGATATTTTCAGGAGAAATTACAAATTGGAAAGAGCTAGGTGGAAGGGATTTGCCTATTAAAACTGTCACTGAGATTCTTACAGCAAAACGGGCTACCCAGATTGTCTTTACCGAATTGATTTTTGAAACAAAAAAGCTAGTCGGAACTTATGGTCCAAATAATACAGAGGTAGATAAGCCGGTTGACGAAGTAAAATTTGTTGCTCAAAATGAAGGTGCTATAGCTGCTACTAGTATGGTTTTCTTTAAAAATAATAACGAGGTTCACTCTATTAGTGTAGGGGGTATCAAATCTACAGAAAAAAATATAGCAAATGGTTCTTATCCGATATCGAGACCACTTGAATTGGTTACGAAAAAAGATATCGATGATGCGCATTTGAAGTTTTTAAATTATGTTTATTCTAAAAATGCACAAGAATACATAAATAAAACATTTGTTGCAGTCAAATTGGAAAGGAAGTAGTTATGCTAAAAAATTTCACCATAAGAACCAAGATATTTGCTCTGTCTTTAATGTTCTTTTTTGTTTTTATAGCATATGCTTTTTATATATATAGTTCATTTTCTAGCATGGAAACAAATACAGCAAAAACATTAAGGGAGCTTTCTCAAAAGACAGAAGTGCAGAGTAAAGAGTTAGTGAACTTACAAAAAATACAAAAAGAATTATTGCTATTAAAAAATCTAAATAGCTTGCTTGATAATTTAGACAAGGCACAGAAAAATTACTCTTCTATGCATGATGGTAGGTATTGGTTAGAGTTCAATAATCTTTCAAATAAGATAGATAACTTACTCTCGAAAAAGTTTTTCCATTTGCTTAAAATAAAACCAGCAGAAAAATTTGCTACTATAAATAGTAGTTTTGAAAACATGGATTCACTTATAGTGAATTTTGATGATGAAAGAGCAAAGCAAATATCTATAGTAACGCTAACACCGGAGATATCTGAATTATTTGCAGAAGTAACTACATTGATACTAAATCGCGAGAAAATTATAAAAACAGTTATTGATTCTGCTATATATACGCAAAAAACAACACTAAGTTATGTGCAAAATTTGAAAACAAATAATATAAAATTTCAAGATACGATGGACAGAACAAATATAATTGTCATGATAATATCGTTGATTATGCTTATTTTAGCAACATATCTACCCAAAATCCTATCTAAACAGCTACATGAATTTAAAAATGCTTTTGCAGTATTGGCAAATGGTGATTTTAGGCAAAAGTTAAAATTTAATGGAAATGATGAAGTCTCACAGTTAGCACCTTTATATAATACTATAGTAGAAAATCTTAGTGAGAAGATGAGTGATATTGCAACAAAATCTGAAGATTTAGATAGAGTTGCAACTGTGATTAATGAAACTTCTACGCAAATGCAAGATGCCACAAGTAGTATATCTTCAAAAACGGCAAGTATTGATAAAATAAACTCAACAATAAATGAAATTTCAAACCAGATTCAAGATGTGACTGAGTCGACCATGTGTAACTCTAAAGATTTATTGGTAAGAAATAAAAATATAATTAAAACAGTAGATGTGTCTATAGGCAATTTAAAAGATGCTGCTGAGAAATTTACCCAAATTCAAGAAAATACTACATCCTTGGTAAATGCAACAGAAGAGATAACAAAAATACTGCAAGCCATAGAAGATATTAGTGATCAAACTAATCTTTTGGCATTAAATGCTGCGATAGAGGCTGCACGAGCCGGTGAGCACGGAAGAGGTTTTGCAGTAGTAGCAGATGAAGTTAGGCATTTAGCTGAGATGTCTCAAAATGCTACATCAAATATTGAAGAGATTGTTGCAAGTGTTCATGAAAGGGCAACAGGTGTAAAAACCCAAATGTCAACAAGCTCAAAAACTCTCTTTGATATGATAGAAGATATCCAAAATACTCTTGCATCTTTTAATGTTATAAGTGAATCAATAGTTGATTTGACAAAAAATCTTGAAAATGTTGAAAATAATTCAAATAATCAAAAAATTGCAACAGGGAAAATTATAGGATTTATAGATGAATTAAATCAAGAATCATCAAGCATGGAGCATGTTTCTTCAAAATTATTGAGCTTTTCTAAAGATTTAAAATCAACAGCAGATGTATTGCAAGACAATACAAGAGAGTTTAAATTTTAATTTTGAATTAATAAAGAACCAATATATTAAACTATTTCATTATTCTGCATTTCATTACCCTTTTTAGATATAATAAAATATTATGTCTAAAA
>JALVAU010000134.1 GCA_027011025.1 Campylobacteraceae bacterium
CGCAGACAGGCTCATCTTTTCACTATGTCGCATATAAAATCGCTCAAAAAGAGGGATTTAGCCCCTCCGATATAAGGCTCAAACCTCTGCAAAAAGTTGGAGCCATCATAGGTGCACTAAAATCCGGACAAATTGATGCATGGTCAATAGTGCCTCACATCGCAAAAGCTCTTGCAAAAAGTAAAAAAGTCAAGATAATCGGCAGAGTCTATGACTATATACCAAACTATCAAGTTACAACAATTTTTACATCTTCAAAAATCGCAAAAAACAAGCCCAAGCTGGTAAAAGCTTTTCTAAAAGCCTACTCTAAGGGCGTTGATGATTTCGATAATGCACTAGTAGATAAAAAGCTTGGAGAAAAGGGTGCACAAGAGATGATAAAACTCATACACAAATATGTATATAGTAGTAAACCATATAAAAAAGCAGCTCCATCTATAAGAAATGGCGCCATGAGACTAAACAGAGATGCAAAACTGGATATGGGTAGTATAAAAGATCAATTAAAGTGGTTTAAATCCGAAAATCTAGTAAAAAAAAGTATCACTTTGGATATGCTAGTTGACTCTAGCTATGTAGAAACATACTAAAATAGATGGATATAAGCTTAGAAAATATTTCTCACAGCTATGGCGAAGTAGAGGTCTTAAGAGATATAAGTTTTGAGATAAAAAAGGGTCAAATTGTCTCTTTGGTAGGACCTTCTGGCTGTGGGAAATCTACTCTTTTAAGGTTTATAGGGGGCTTGGAAAAACCTGACAGAGGAAAGGTTATTCAGATAGGATTACCAAATCAAAACTCTATAAATCCGCTAACATATATATTTCAAGATTTTGCACTGCTTCCATGGCTTAGTGTCTATAAAAATATATCTTTGGTGCTAGAAGATCACAATATCAAGAAAAAACAGATAGCCGAGATAGTTAAAGGTGTACTTCAAAGAACAAGATTGAGTGAGTTTGCAAATGCTCTGCCAAAACAGTTAAGCGGGGGTATGAAACAGAGAGTATCGATAGCTAGAGCTCTTAGTGTCCGTCCTGAAGTTATGCTCATGGATGAGCCTCTCTCGGCACTAGATAGCCAAACAAGAGAGCTCCTTATGGATGATCTAGTGGAGCTTTGGGGCAGAGAAAAATTTACAGCCTGTTATGTCACACATAATCTCAATGAAGCCGTAAGACTCGGACATAAAATCATAGTACTTGGTCGCAGACCCGCAGTCATACGGGAGATAGTCGATATAGATATTCCGCTTGAACAAAGAAAAGATTATGCACAAGAGTTAAGCAAAAAGCAAAAAAAACTATGGGATTTGATGAGAGAAGAGGCACAAATCGCAGACAAGGAGCTCATAGATGCCTAAAAAAAGAAGAGAGGTAAAGTTTCGCGGTGGAGGTTTTGTCTCCAAACCTATGGTATATGTGTCGCCCATCGTATTTATCACTATAATTGCTCTTCTAGAGTGGGGTACAAGGAGTGGATTTATATCTGATTTGACTCTACCTAGACCATCGGGGGTATATCAAGCCTTTTTAGATCTGTACCATTCAGGTTTGCTCTTCAAGCATCTTGTTCCTTCACTTACAAGACTCATCATAGGTTCCATAATGGGTACAATAGCCGGTATAAGTGTTGGTTTGATGATTGGGCTCTTTAGTTTTGCAAGAGCAGGACTTTTGCCAATCGTATCTGCGATATTTCCGATACCCAAAATAGCTCTTTTACCTCTGTTTGTTATATGGTTTGGTATAGATGAGGGCTCAAAATATGCCCTTATAGCATTTGGGGTTTTTGCACCCATGGCAGTAGCAACATACTCTGCAATCGATAATGTAGATAGAAGTTTTATCCGTATGGGGCAAAGTTTTGGCTTAAAATGGTCATCTATTGTAAGAAAAATTATACTGCCAGCAGCACTACCGGGTATCCTCTCTGGCCTAAAAATAGCACTCGCAATTGCAATCATTCTCCTAGTAGCAGCAGAGATGTTAGGGGCAAATTATGGTATAGGTGCTTATATCTTGGAAGCTGGCTCACTTTATGATTTAGAGAGACTCTTCGCGGGAGTAACCATACTCTCAATTCTTGGCATCATAATCAATTGGCTTATAGGATTGTTAGAGAAAAAGCTCTTGAGCTGGAGAACCTAACTATATGTCGCTCTTGGGGATATAGCTATATCCTCTAGTCTCTTAAATCTACCTAGTTTAAATGCATCTATGGCACATCTGCCTATCATCGCTGCATTGTCGGAACAGTATTTTAACTCGGCTACATGTAAAGAGGCTTTTTTATCTTTGCAAAAATCTTCAAGTCTCTGCCTTAGATAGAGATTTGCACTTGCGCCTCCTACTACACCAAAATTCTCTATATTTTTACCTTTATAGGCTTTTTTTAGTTTTTGCATCAGATGTTCAACTGCTGTTTTTTGAAACGAAACACTTATGTCTGCTCTTGTCTGCTCATCTAATTGCACGGATGACTCTATGGCAAGTCTGACTTGATTTTTCAATCCAGAGTAGCTAAAGGCGATCTTTGATGAATTTTGCAAAGGCACTGTAAAAGAGAACTTTGAAGTATCACCTTTTTTTGCATACTCTTGAACAACAGGACCTCCGGGATATCCTAGCCCTAACATCTTTGAGACTTTATCAAAACTCTCTCCAAAACTATCATCTAGCGTAGTTGCCAAAAGCTCTACCTCATCATATCCCTCTACATGTAGGATTTGGGTATGACCTCCTGAAACCAACAGCAGATCTATTGGAAATATCTCTCTCTTCTCGATAAACAAAGAGTATATATGACCTTTTAGATGATTGATAGGCAAAAGAGGAAGCCCTAAAGAGATAGCAAGTGCCTTTGCC
>JALVAU010000135.1 GCA_027011025.1 Campylobacteraceae bacterium
AAAATCAGAAATTGGAGTGAGATTTACCCTCAACTTTGCATATTTTTTCAAGATATTATGATAAAATATGCAAAGTAAGAAATGAGGGCTAGAGGTGGTTTACACAGTTTGGTTTATAGTGCCATACAATAAGGTATAATTTTAATAATTAGTTAAAAGTAAACCTCTGACCCTGAATCTGACCCTCAATATCCATATTATAGCGATATTATAGCGTATAGCGTAATTTTACTCATAAGCAATAAAGCAAGGTTAAAGTGAGCCTAAAATACTTGCATACAAAACTGCTGTTTGACTTTTTAGTATCATCGGGTTATCTAGTGAGAGTATATCGGCATCTCTCATCAACTCTCTCTCTGCCATAGAAAACCCGCCCTCACTGCCAATTAAAAAGGAGGTACATGTGGTATTTTTATCTATTTTTTTGCCACCAAAATCAAAAATCTTACTTTGTGGGTATAGCGCCATATACTCTTTTAAACTCTTTAAGATTTCTATTTGCATCAAAGAACTTCGCCCACATTGTTCACAAGAGTTTATCAAAATTTTCTCTACTCTTTTGAGGTCTATTTTGAAATTTCTTTGAGAATACTCACAATAGACAAAACTTATCTTAGAGACTCCTAGTTCATTTAAAAACGGAAGTGTCTTTTCTATGGTTTTAGGATCAACTACACACCATCCTACATGTAGAGATTTTTTTGCTTCTATTTTAAGCATCTGGCTATCAAACAACTCTAAAGTTGCTGTTTTTCTATCGATACTTACCAAGTTGTATCTGTAAATCATATCATCTATCAAGTTTCTAAAGCTAAGAACTTCTGATTTTTTAACTCTTCTTACCCTAAAAATATGTGAGTAATCTCTAGTGTTAAGGTCTAAGATTTTCTCACCTGCATCTTTTGAGTATATAAATTGCATTTTGCTCTTTTTATTTAAAGATATATGCTATTGTTATCATAGCTATAATCAAAGCCATATCTATAAGAAATTTTCTTTTTGAAAATTTTACAAATCTTCCTCGTCTTATCTTATCATCACTTCTTAGTGATTTGAATTTTTTATATCTCCTGATAGTCATCATCAGGATTGCAAACCAGACTATAACCATGAGATATACTACATGGTGTATGGTAAACTGTGCCACTCCCAAGAGTATTAGCCCAGTAAACAAAACTGCGGCTAAAAAAAGATAGTAAATAGGTAAGATAGTTCGTACTCTTTTTACAAGTCTTTTGTAGTCTAATTTATCATTTATCAAAAAATAGTTAAAAACAGCCAAAAAAAGAACAATCCCTGCAAAAGCAGTATGAAAAATCAGCGTTGTTTGAAAAAGCTCATCCATATCTAACCTCCTGTTTCGTAAAAAGCTCTCTGGGAAGTCTCATTGTCACTTTGGCTTGTCCATTTATTTTTCTCTGGTTTATTTGCCAATACCTCTTTTAAGACATTTGCGGCTCCTTGCACATCACCACTTTGAACAGCATCTTTTATACTCATAGCTTCATCAAAATACAAGCAAGGTATCAACATCCCCTCTGCTGTTAATCTAATACGATTACAATCTTCACAAAAGTCATGATTGTGCGGATCAATAATACCAAATCTATAGCCATCTTCCAATTCATACAAATGGGCAGGTGACGATGCAATGCGACCTACTTCTTTAAAACTGTACTTCTTGGAAATTATATCTTTGATCTCTTGGGAGCTTAAGCCTTGAAGTTTATCTTTTGCAAATCTGTTTTCCATGTATTCGATATATCTTATAGTCATACTTTTAGACTTTGCAAACTCTAAAAGATCCAAGACTTCATCATCGTTGATGCCTTTTAGAGGTACAGTATTTATCTTTACGCCTAATCCTACATGTAGAGCCTTATCTATACCCTCTAACACCTTAACCAACACATCTCTTTGTGCTATCTTCATAGCAACTCCCGCCTTTAGAGAGTCTAATGAGATATTTATCCTCTTTAAGCCAGCATCTTTTAGGCTCTTTGCCGTCTCTTTAAGCAAAAAGCCATTTGTAGTTAAAGCTAAATCTATATCACTTTTATAGTCATTTATCATCTTGATAAATTTATCCAAATCTGCCCTCAAGAGCGGCTCTCCGCCTGTTATTCTTATCTTATCGATTCCTTCATCAATTCCTACTTTTATAAATAAAAATAGATCTTCAAAACTTAATAAATTCTCTTTTGGAACCCATGAAAATGGTTTTTCAGGCATACAGTACTGACATCTAAAGTTACATCTCTCTGTCACAGAAACTCTTAGATAGCTCACTCTTCTTCCATGTCCATCTATTAGCATATTTTACCTTTGTTTTTGAAGTATTATACCTTTCCAAACTAACAAATTAATAAAATTTTGATATAATGCTTGAAAAATTATAAAGGATAATTCTATGGCAAAAGCTACTCCTACAAATATAGAATTCGAACTTAATGAAAGAGACTTTCTGGTTTCCAAGACTGACACAAAAGGCATCATCACCTACTGTAATGAACCTTTTATGAAAGCTGCATCTGCCCAAGAGAAAGAACTCCTAGGAAAACCTCACAATATCGTTAGACACCCTGAAATGCCAAAGGCTATCTTTAAGCTTTTTTGGGAAAAAATACAAAATGGAGACGAAATATTCGCATATGTAAAAAATCTCCGTTTTGATGGAGGATTTTACTGGGTATATGCAAATGTAACGGCCTCTTTTGATAAAAGAAACAATATTATAGGCTACTACTCAGTTAGGAGAAAGGTTAACCCAAAGGCTCTTGATATCATAAAACCCATATACGAGAGAATGATCTCCATAGAGAGAAGTAGCAGCATGAGTGAAAGTAAAAAATATTTAGATGATTTA
>JALVAU010000136.1 GCA_027011025.1 Campylobacteraceae bacterium
GTTATAGA
Organism: Campylobacteraceae bacterium; assembly: GCA_027011025.1. Classification (GTDB taxonomy): domain Bacteria; phylum Campylobacterota; class Campylobacteria; order Campylobacterales; family Sulfurospirillaceae; genus JAADIZ01. Next base: position 9 of record JALVAU010000136.1, read on the forward strand.
TGATGAGCAAAGAAGAGAGATAGAGAGAGTTCTATATCTTCAGGTGCTAGACAATGCGTGGAGAGAGCATCTTTATCAAATGGATATATTGAAAACCGGTATAGGACTTAGAGGATACAATCAAAAAGATCCATTGGTTGAGTATAAAAAAGAGAGTTATAATCTCTTTGTTGAATTAGTAGAAGAGATAAAGTTTGAAAGCTTCAAAACTCTTTATATCGTGCAACTCAGAGATGAAAATGAAGAAGAGCAGAGAAGAGCGATGGAAGAGATGATAAAAAAGATGGAAGAAGAGGCAAATAAAGGTGTTACACTTGAGCATGATAGTGTATTAGAGCCAGAAGACAATACGCCTATGATTGCTGAAAAAAAGATACCTAGAAACGCACCCTGTCCTTGCGGAAGTGGTAAAAAATACAAAAACTGTTGCGGAAAAAGCGGACCTAAGAAAGGTGTATTAGCATAAAAACTCTAAGTACTTATCTTGTAAGAAAGTATCTGAGGTTTGATAAAACTCAGCCATTTATAACAGTTAGTGCCATACTTGCTTTTTTAGGCGTCTGTATCGGTGTTATGGTACTTATAGTTGCTATGGCTATTATGAATGGCTTTGATAAAGAGTTTGAAAATAAGCTTTTTACCATGAACTATCCTTTGAGTGTTTTTTCTAAATCTCTAAAAAAAATAGATACAAAAGATTTGGAATTTTTGAAAAAAAATTTTCCAAATCTAAAATTCAGCCCCTATATATCTTCACAAGTTATCACAAAAAAGGGAGATAGACTCGAAGGAGGGCTTCTCTTTGGTGTAAATTTTAAAAGAGAGATAGAGATAAATTCTGTTTTAAAAAAAGCACTCAAAGATAAAAAAGTGGGGAAATACTCTCTTATTGTCGGAAAAGAGATAAGAGATAGAAATTTTTTAGAAAATGGGGATAAATTAACCCTTATATTTACAGCTACAAATCCTAGTGGATTTTCACTTATACCAAAGATGAAAAGATTTACATATCAAGGGTATTTCAAATCTGGTCTTATAGCTTATGATAAGGTTTATATGTACACTACTCTAGAGTCTATAAGAAGGGTTTTGGGCTACAAAAATGGAGTCTATGACGGTATCCATATATATTCAGATAGACCTTTTATTGATATCAAAAGGCTAAAAAAGATACTGCCTTACAATCTAGGTGTAGTTGGATGGTGGCAGATGAATGGTAATTTTTTCTCTGCGCTCAAGCTTGAAAAACGATCTTTATTCATAGTGCTGATGCTAATCATCTTGATAGCTTCACTAAATATAATCAGCTCTTTACTTATGACTGTTATGAGCAGAAGAAAAGAGATAGCACTTCTGTTTTCACTTGGTGCAACAACAAAAGAGATTAAAAAGACATTTTTTCTATTAGGCTCTATCATAGGTGGCGGAGGAATTGTCGTGGGTATTGCTTTGGGGTTTTTATCTATTTTTGTGCTTGGTTCATTTGATATAGTCTCCTTGCCTGCTGATGTTTACGGGACTTCTAAGCTACCACTAGACCTATCTTGGATTGATTTCTTGATGATTTTAGCAGGTTCTGTTGTGATAGTTCTGTTTTCATCATACTATCCGTCATATAAAGCAACGAAGATAAATGTCTTGGATACTTTAAGAAATGAGTAGCTAGGTACTTACTCCATCAAGTTTGATAGATTTTCAAAGTTAAAATAGTTATGACTCTCTTTGTATTCATAAGTAAACTTTAGGTTATGAGCTTTTAGGATATTTGAAACGATGTATAGACCTAAACCAAAACTTTTATGAGAGATATTGCTTTGGGTAAAAGGTTCTATATAGTGCTCTAATGTATCACCAAGTGGATTTCCTTGTGATATAAAGGAGATTTTATCATAACCTGCTTCAATAACTACTTTTTTATCGATAGAGTATTTTATACCATTGTCTAGTATATTTTTTATAGCAGTTGTAAAGAGTCTAAAATCAACATTTAAAATTAGATTTTTTTTGATATTTATATTTATCTGTTTTGTTGATATCATCGCTAAATCAATAGCTTCATCTATGATATCACTTAATCTATAAGCTTTTACATTTCTTATTCCCTCTCCTGATGTAATTTGCTCAATAGAGACAAACTCATTTATGAGAAGCTCTAATTTTTCAAAAACAGTTATTAGTCTTCGTTTTTGTTTTGTATTTTCTATCATTTCTACACTAATTCTTCCTTTTGTTATAGGAGTTTTTAACTCATGCATAACATTTCGCAAGAATAACTGTCTTGATTGATTTAGTTTTTTGATCTGATTTACGGCATTTTGAAAAGAGTTGGATACTTGAGATATCTCATCATTTCCATCACTTGCACAAGATATTTCTAGATCCCCCTTTGCAAACTTATCCATCTCTCTCTTTAGTTTTCTTAAGGGTTTTATTTTTCTGATAGTCAGTATGTATCCGGTAATAATGATAAAAAGTACAAGAGCAAATATAACTCTTATAGTGTGATATCTATATGGCTGATAATCCATATCTTTTAGCAGCAGTTTTGTATTTTCATGTTCAATTAAAAGATAATTATTTTTTTTATATACAAGTATGGCTGTTGCTCCGATCTTAGCAACAATTTTTTGCAAAACTTCTGCTTTTTTCAGTATCTGTTTTTTTAGCAAGATATCAGTTATCTCTTTCATATTGTAGTTTTTAACCTGCTTTTCTAGCTCTTTTTGGGTTATAAAGTTATTTAGATGAAAAAGTGTTGCTTTTGCTACGATTGTATATTTGTTATTGAGTTTTTCAGAATAGTTTTGCTTATCATAATCCATCAAAAATATAAAAGCCAAAGTTATACTC
>JALVAU010000137.1 GCA_027011025.1 Campylobacteraceae bacterium
CTATAAACTCATCTGCACATGTAACATGAAAGCTGTGTACAAAATATAGATAAGTCTCATTGTCTATTCCATTTAAGAGTGGAGAATTTTTTTGGATAAATATCTCATTCCAACCCATGTGCGGTACTTTTAGTCTTGTTTGAAATTTTGATTTATCAAACTCTACCACTTCACCACTTATTAAACCCAAGCCTTCAGTCTCACCAAATTCATAACTTTTATCAAAAAGAAGTTGCATACCTAAACAGATACCTAAAAGTGGCTTTTGACTCTTTGCAAATTCAAGTACAGCCTCTTTCATGCCACTCTCTTCTAAGCTTGTCATAGCATCACTAAAAGCTCCAACTCCGGGAAGAATTATCTTTTCATACTCTTTTAGTTTTGAAGCATCTTTTACTATAGAAACTTTTTTACCAATTTTTTCAAAAGCATTATAAACACTTCTAAGATTCCCCATATTATAATCAACGATCCCTATCACTCTACTGTCCCCTCTGCCCATAAACGGCATTTAAAAATTTTATGCTCTTTTAGAGAAAAATTTATGGGCAGATTCCTCGCAACTAAAGCACGAGCTGAAGCTCTGTATAATTTCACTTGAGTTCTTCTTTTGCTTGTTGGATTAGGGCATTTAGTTTTTGTTCGTACTCTTTTGCTTTTGTTTCGTCTGTGGATTCAAATCTTGTGACGAGTACGGGTGTTGTATTGCTAGCTCGTACCAAGCCCCAACCCTCGTCAAATATTACTCTTACACCATCAACGGCTACTATCTCTTTGATATGAGGAAAATCACTTGGTGGATTTTCTAGTAACTCTTTTACTTTTTGAACTAATGGAAACTTCTCACTCTCACTTGTCTCCACTTTTATCTCTTCAGTAGAGTAAACCTTTGGCAAAGCCTCTATCTCTGCGTCCACATCAAGGCCATTTTTAATAAGCTCAATCATACGCAATGAGGCATATATAGCATCATCATAACCAAAATATCGATCATTAAAAAAGAGGTGTCCACTAACTTCAGCGGCAAAGTCAGCATTTAACTCGGCTATTTTTACTTTTAGGTTGCTATGTCCTGTCTTATACATCACAGCTTTTCCATAAGAGTTTATAGTGTCATACATAACTTGTGAACATTTTACTTCACCTATGACTGTTGGATTTTTCATAGATTTTGAGAATAGTATCGCCATTATATCGCCTTTGACATTATGCTTTTTTGTCAAAAATGCGATCCTATCGGCATCTCCATCATAAGCAAATCCAAACTCGAACTCACCCTCTAGCTCTTTTTTTATGTCTATTAAGTTTTTCTCAACTGTAGGGTCAGGGTGGTGATTTGGAAATGTTCCATCTGGCTCAGTAAAAAGACTCTTATAATCAAATCCGAGATTATCAAAAATCTGCGGTGCTACTACTCCTGCCACTCCATTTCCACAATCTATGACAAACTTTTTATCAAAACCCTTTAGGTGTTCAAATTCTTTAGTGAGAAAATCTATATATCTGTTTTTTGCATCTATAGTTTTACAAGCAGTATCATCCTCTACTTTTAGATCTATATTTTCCAAAATCTCATCACCTAGTGCATAAATATCCTCTCCAAAAAAAGGCTTTTTATCTATAGTTATCTTAAATCCATTGTACTCACTAGGATTGTGAGAGCCTGTGATCATCACAGAAGCATCCGTAGTGACTCCATCCCACTCTTGAAAATTTGAGAAGTAGTTTACCGGAGTTGCAACCATGCCCATATTTAGAACTTCACAGCCTGCTTTATTGAATCCACTTATAAGATAATCGCAAAGCATAGGAGAGTGACTTCTGGCATCGTAACCAATTGCTACAACCAAGCCACCTATCTTTTTTACCCTCTGCCCTAAAAAATAACCTATCAATTTTGTCATCTGCTCATTTAACTCTTTTTCAAAAATTCCTCTTATATCATACTCTCTAAAGATTGATTTCATTGCTTATCGCCTCCTTAAATATCTTTGTATATGATTTTTCATCACCCAATTTTTTACCCATTATATCCAAGCTTCGTTTAAAATCCTCTACTATGAGATTTCCTTTTAGAAGTTCATACTTAAGATAGAGCCAATAGGTATTTAAGACATCGCTTTCACAATACTCTTTTATCTGTTTTAACTCTCCCCTATAGTACATATCCATCACTTGATCACCTTTGACATCATACTTTCCTGGTGCTCCGACAAGTGAACATAAGACATCCAGCTTCAAGCCTCTAGTTGCTCCAAATTCACTGATATGATCCATCAAATCTATATGAAATCTATGCGAAAATCTGTACCTGTAATTATCCCATTTACTCTTACCGAGCTCTGCGTTTTCTACTTCAAAGTAGGCTCTACATGTAAGGTTATATTTCATAGCCCTTATCATCAGAAGAGGCACATCAAAACTTCGTCCATTGAAACTGACGAGCTTTGGATTGTGGGAGTCTAAAAATCTCAAAAAATCCCTTAGCATCTCCTCTTCGCTATCACCATCCATAGAGCTAACCTTTTGAAAAACTCCAAAATCATCGGTGATAACTGCTGAAATGGCCACAATTTTATGATAAGGCAGAGGCAAAAAACTACTTCCACTTTTAGCCTCTTGCTCACCCATGGCGATACTTGAAACCTCTATATCACTACCCTCGAAATGCAGAGTTTTTCTTATCAAATTGGCATCAGGCACAGTCTCTATATCAAATACACAAATCATCTACTTAGCTCCTGTTTTTAGTAACACAACTTTGATTGTTTTAAATAAAATAATCACATCCATCCATAGCGACCAGTTCTGGATATACCACACATCCAAGGTTTTTCTATCATTAAACGAGAGGTTATTTCTCCCGCTAACTTGCCACAAACCACTGATTCCCGGTCTAACTCTTACAATCAGATCCAAATCTTCACCAAGTTCAGACTCTTCATTTGGCATATATGGTCTAGGCCCTATAAGATCCATCTCACCTCTTAAAACATTTATGATTTGGGGCAACTCATCTAGTGATAACTTTCTCAAGATTTTACCGATTTTTGTGACTCTGGGGTCTTGTTTATATTTATGGTATTTTTTATAATATTTTACCTCATCAGGGTTTTTTTTCAGGTACTCTTTTAAGATATCATCATTATCGGTAAACATAGTTCTGTATTTAAAACATTGAAAAATTTTCTTGTCTTTTCCAACTCTATTTTGCTTAAATAAAACATCCCCACTCGAGTCTCTTTTGATAAAAAATGAGATTACTATATGAAATAGAAGAAACAGAGGTAGAATTAAGATAACCAAAGACTTATCAAACAGCTCCTTTAAAAATCTATTTTCAACTTTTAAGAGATTATTTTCTATCTTAATGACAGATGTTTTGATATTGAAAAACTCTATGATTTGAGATTGTGAAAAGTTTATAGTATTCATGTATGGAATAACATATATATCTTTAACAAACAAAGAGTATCTTCTAAGAAATTGATCTATTCTTATCGTACTTATACCTCTTGAGGCTATAAAGACAACATCTGGTCTTTTTTTTACCGATCTAAAGCCTAGATACCAGTTTTTTCTAAACTCTTGAGCTAATATACCTGCTTGTTTTTTATCTCCTACAATTTTGACTTTTTTTCTAAAAAACTCCATCTTAAAAAGGATTTTTTTAAGCACTCTCTTGTAGGCCGGTAAAAAAATCATCAAACCCAAAAAGTATATGACAAAAAAAGATCTTGAATACTCTTGGTTTGTTTTAGTTAACATTAAAATTGCCAAAACTATAACAAAAGAGAGAAGCAGAGCCTTGATACTCAGCTTTGCTTCTTCCCAGAAATCAAATCTTATAGTGTAGATTTTTTCATAAAAAAGGCTAAGCATTATGATGACAAAAAAGAGAGAGAAATCCTTGAGCAAATAAGGGGTAAAACTGACACCATGTATCTCTACTTGGCTCCTAAACTCAATAGTCATATAATAAAATACCACTATAAAAAGAAGATCGAAGAGTAGAAATACCATACCAACAAATTGCTTTTTCAAAAGCTTCCCCTTTTTTTATTAAAGCATAAACAATCTCATCCCCTAAAAAGAGCTAAATCCAACTGTTCTAGTTTTACATCATCAAATACACCGTAGAGATTTAGCAAAGATGTATATGCCTTTATAAACTGATAAACAGAATCTATAAGTTTAAATTTTGCCTCAAAAAGCTTGGCTTTTGCATCTTCAACATCTACTAGATTTTTCAAACCGCTCTCATAACCTCTAGTTACTGCATAGAGATAGAGTTTTGAAGAGGCTATCGTCTCTTTGTATAGGTTTATATTTTCTTGTGATGTTTTAAAATTCACTATAAATTCATCATATTTTGACAAAACTTTTCTTTGTGTATCTTTAAGATCTTCATTTGCCGCACTTAAAAGATATCTATATTGTGCCTCTCTTGAACTTGTATATCCCCCGTCAAACAGAGGAACTTTAGCAGTTAACATAACTCTTGACTCTCGTTTATAGTCTGTATATATGCTTGAGCTGTCATACATAGAAAATGAAGCAGATAGATCAACTTTTGGATATCTGTTGTAAGAGGTATTTTTTATCTCTTTTTTAGTTAAAGCTATATTTATATTTGATTTTTTTATCTCCATATTTAGAGCTAAAAGATCATCTCTCTTGTATGGCAGACTTAACCTTGAAATATCTATATTTTCTAAATCAACATCTGGAATTTTTATATCTTTTATACCCGTGAGATTTTTAAATTTGTATTTTGCAAGACTTAAGTTTCTCTTTTCACTACTTACTTTTATATTTGATTGTTCATATGTTACTCTTGATTCTAAAAGATCCATCTTGTTTGCAAGTCTCTCTTTGAATTTTTTCTTTATTTGTTCATATTTTGTCTTATTTACTTCAAGATAAGCCTTTGCGACACGGAGTGAATTTTTTGCTCTTATTATAGATACAAATGCATCCGTCACATTAAAAGCCAACTCCTGCTTAAGTTGATTTAGATAGAGGTTTGAGAACCTGTATTTCATCCTTGACTGTTCTATCATATTATAATTCTCTGGATGGTAGATAGGTACTTGGGAGGAGAGTGTAGCTGTGTAGTATTGCTCATCTCTTTGAACTCCCGTACCGCTTATTGTATAGTCTCTTACGGTGCCTGAAACTTGCATATCTATCTTTGGATACAACCTTGATTTTGTTTGTGCTATATCCTCTTTTTTCGCATATACCTGATATTGATTTGACTGAACGCTAGCTTCATACTTTAGTGCTTTTTGGTATGAACTTTTTATAGATACTCCATCTGCAAAAACCACAGATATAGCCAAAATAAGAAATAAAATCACTCTTTTCATAACTTTCCTTTAATAATCTTAGTTATCTTTTTTTCAAACTCTAGAGGTGAAAATTTCTCAGAAAATTCTCTACACACTTTCGGAGAAAAATCACTCTTTTCAAATTTTAGTATTGCCTCTTTGAGACTCTCTTTGGTTTGTTCTTGAACAAATATACCACTCTTGCCTTCCAGCACCGTCTCACCTGCTCCACCTTCTTTATAGGCGATGAGGGGAGTACCACAAGCTTGAGCTTCAATAGGCACTATACCAAAATCCTCTTTTGCCATAAAAACAAAAGCTTTTGCTTTGCTGATTATCTCCATAGCATCATTTCTTGGTAGGTATCCTTTGAAGCTTATGTTGGATTTTGACATCTTAAGCAACCTATCTTTTGCTCTTCCCTCTCCGATAATGATTAACTCTTTATTCGGAAGCTCATTAAAAGCCTCTATGATTATATCTACTCTTTTGTACTCTACGAGTCTTGAGAGCGTAACAAAATACTCTTTTTTCTTTTCACAGTATATAGTATCGTCAATCTCAACAGGCGGATATATAACTGTCGAATCCTTTCTCCAATACTTTTGGATTCTTTTTTGCACAAACTTTGAATCAGCTATAAAACAATCTGCTCTATTTGAAGAGACGACATCCCAAATACGCATCTTATGGAGCCATCTTTTCATCAGAATATTTCTAATTCCAACTCCAAAAGCTCCCATTTTATCATATTCAAAGTACATATCCCACGCATATCTTATAGGCGAATAAATATATGCGATATGTAATTGCTGCGGATGGGTGATGACACCTTTTGCCACAAAATGTGAACTAGATATCACTATATCATACTTAGTTAGATCAAATTGTTCAATCAGATAAGGCATAAAAGGCATAAAATAGTTATACCTTTTAGCTATAAATCTATACTTCTGCAAAATAGAAGTATAGATTTTATGCCCTTTTAAAAAACCTCTATGCCTAGAAGGTAAGACATCCACTATCGTATAGATATCAGCTTGGGGAAACATTTGGAGTACTCTTTTTAGAACAACTTCTGCCCCTCCTGCTATACCAAGCCAATCATGAATAACAGCAATCTTTTTACTCTTCAAGAAATGCCTTGTCAAGCATGATAGTCATAGGTTTTAATAGATATTCTAACGGTGTTTGGCTACCTATCTTTATAACAACACTGGCAGGCATACCGGGTAAAAGTGTAAGATGTTCTTTTTTCAGTACCTCTTTGCCTTCTTTATCCACAACCAATTTAACCTTATAAAAACTGCGTCCCTTTTTATCTACTGTACTATCTGCTGCAACAAATATCACTTCTCCCTCTATATTGTGTATAAATCTACCTTTTAGCTGAAAAGCAGGGAATGTCATATTTGCTTTCAATCCAACTTTTGCATAATCAATATGTTGTGGCGATAGTCTAGCCTCTATGATTAATTTTGAGTTATCAGGTACTATCTCCATTATAGGTTTCCCTGGAGCTATGATCGCACCGATAGTGTGAATTTGCAAATCAAGAACAGTACCATTGACGGGGGCCTTTATAGTAGTTCTTGAAAGCTTATCTTTCACTTCTGTCATTCTGGCTCTTAAATCTTCAATCTTTGTTTGTGCATCTTGCAACTGTTTTCTTATCTTAACAAAAAAACTCTCTTCTTTTAGGGATAGCTCTGTTCTAGCCTTTCTTATCTGTATCTGCGCCTTTAAAATCTCTGTTTTATTTGTCAGTATATCAGATTTTATAGACTCTATCTTTCTCTTTACCTCTCTTAGTTTTGTCTTATCTATCAACTTTTCATCATACAGAGTCTGTTGTTCGTCTGCCTCTTTTTGAAATGATTTCAGAAGTGTCTCTTTTGATTTTATAACCTCTTTTAAGCCTTTTATCTGATTGTTAAAAGACTCTATATTTTGGGATGTAACTTTCCTCTCTTTTTTCAAAGACGCCATCTCATTGCCAAATATCTCTCTTTGGACTTTTATCAATTTATCTTTTTTTGATTTCTCTAAACTATCTAACTCTTTTGGAAAATTTATCTTGCTCTTGTTCCTGTTTTCAGCTACCAATCTAGCTTCTAGTGCTAAAGTTTCATAATACTTTGCCATATATGATCGCAGAGTTGCCCTAGCCTTTACTTCACTTAACCTGACAAGAACATCACCCTTTTTTACAAAATCCCCATCCTTTACATTTATACTCTCTACGATTCCACCTTCTAGATGCTGTATGACTTTTTTATTTGCTTCCACCATCACTTGCCCAGGCACAGAAACACCTGTAGCTAGCCTTGCAAAAGCTGACCATGCAGCTATAATACCGAAAACTAAAACTATCACAAATATTCCCATTTTTACATATTTATCAACATTTATATCGGGAGTATCCGGCAAGCTACTTTTTTGTTTGTCCTCTAGTACATCTACTACTTCTGTGTTTTCTTTTAAGGATTTATTACTGTTTTCCACAATCACTCTCCCGGATTTGTCATTTTTGGTATCGCTGCAATAGTTGTTTTCTCTACTGCTTTAGTCGTATTTGGTATAGACTTTGGCTTTAGTGCATTTAAAATCTCATCTCTTTCACCATACATACTCAATGCCCCTTGTGCAAGTACTGCTATTTTATCCACAACTCTAAGTACACTTAATTTATGCGTAATCAGCACAACTGTACTTCTTTTTTCTTTCATAGTTAAAATTGCGCTCAATAGTGCTTTATCTCCCTCTTCATCCAAATTTGAATTCGGCTCATCTAAAACTATAATCTTAGGCTTACGATAGAGTGCCCTTGCCAATCCAACTCTTTGTCTTTGACCACCTGAGAGTGTAGCACCTCCTGGTCCAACCATCGTATCATAACCTTGAGGAAGCTTTAGTATCATCTCATGCACACCTGCTATCTTCGCCGCTTCTACTACCTCTTCCGGGTCAAGCTCACCAAATCTACTAATATTTTCACTGATACTACCTTCAAAAAGTTCTATGTCTTGAGGAAGATAACCTATATAAGGTCCTAGTTCTATATTGTTCCATCTATGTATATCTGCACCGTCTAGTCTTACTTTTCCATTGCTAAGTGGCCACACACCAAGCATCGCTCTTGCTAGTGTTGATTTTCCTGAGGCACTTGGCCCTACTATGCCAACAACTTCACCGATACCTATCTCCATATTTATGCCTTTAAGTATAGGTAGTTGTGTTATAGGTGCCAAAACAACAACGCTTTCTAGTTTTATCTCACCTTCTGGAGCTGGAAGCTTCATGGATTCTGGAATCTGGGGTATCTTTTTAAGTAGGGCATTAAGTCTCTTATACGACTCTCTTGTATCTGCAAATCCTTTCCATGAGTTAGTAAGTAAATCTAATGGCGCTAAGGCTCTACCAAGCAAAACAGCACCTGCGATAATCATACCCGGAGATATAAGTCCAAATATTGCTAAAAAAGCTCCTAAACCATAGGTTAATGATTGCAAAAACTGTCTAAGGGTTCTACTTAGATTTGTCCACTTGCCTGCCACATCGCTTGAGTTTGATTGGATATTTAAAAAATCATAGTGCTTTTTTAGCCATCTGTTTTTTATATCGTTATTCATTCCCATAGCTTGCACTATCTCTGCATTTGCAATATTTTTATTTATGTAACTAAGGGCCTGAGAATTTGCCACATTTGCCTGAGCTAGACCCTTTTTGGTTGTTTTGTCATTTATAATAGTTATACTAAGTATCACAACCGCTGAAAAAACTGCAAACAGTGCAAGCCATGGACTAAAAAGATACATAACAAAAAGATATATAGGAAACCATGGAGCATCAAAAAAAGCAAAAACACCTTGTCCTGTCATAAACTGTCTTATTTTTGTCAAATCTGTCATAGGTTGAGTCGAAGCCTTTCCAGGAGCAAGTCTTGCGAGATAAAAAACAACATCAAAAAGGTGAGAGTTTAACTCTAAATCTATCTTGTTTCCAATTCTCACTAAAATTCTTGATCTTATCATCTCTAAAATACCCTTGGTTGCAAACAGTACAGCGACTATTATGGTAAGCAATACTAGAGTCTCTATACTTCGACTTGCCATTACTCTGTCATATACCTGCAACATATATAAAGAGGGTACTAGCATCAGTGTATTTATGAGAAGGCTAAAAATACCTACATAAAAAAATCCTTTTTTAGTATCCTTTATAGCCTGCTCTAATTGCGTTCTTGCTTGATTTGTTCTCATAATTTATATATCCTAATTTTCACTTTTTTGATTTTGGTTAGCTATTTTAAATAGAGTTTCAACTTTTGAAAGAGAATTTATATGTGCATCTAAAAAGCTAATTATACCTTTTCTTACCCATAGTGCTAGAGTTTCATCATCTAATTCATTTAATTTCTTTCTGCTGGCAACTTGAAATCCTTTTACCAAAACTTTTTTCTCTTCACCCTCTCCCACACTTATCTCTCTTGGCTCTAAAATACCTGATTCTACTATAGTTTTTACTATAGCAGCGGTATTCATGCTCTGCTTCTCATAATCTGTCAAAAATTGAACT
>JALVAU010000138.1 GCA_027011025.1 Campylobacteraceae bacterium
ATCCAAAAGTGGGAAGTTTAAAGCAAGTGGTAGAAAACTACTCTTTGATGGATTTTACAGAGTATATGGGGCAAGTGATAAAGACAAGCTACTGCCTGATTTAAAAGAGGGGCAAGAGGTCGAGTTGAGCAAATTAGATGCAAATCAACACTTTACAGAGCCGCCATCAAGATACTCTGAAGCCAGCTTGATAAAAAAATTAGAATCCCTTGGTATCGGACGACCATCTACTTATGCGCCAACTATCTCAACTTTGGTGGCTAGAAGCTATATCACTATAGAGAAAAAACAGATAATTCCAACAGAGATAGCCTTTACGGTTATAGAGTTGTTAGAGAAAAACTTTCCAAGAGTAGTTGACAGCTCTTTTACTTCCGATATGGAAGAGACATTGGACTTAATCGCCATGGATAAGGCAGATTGGCAAAAAACACTCAGTGATTTTTATACCCCTTTTATGGAAAACATAGAGAAAGGAAAGAAAAATATAAAAAGTCTCAAAGTAGTAGTGCCTACAGGTGAGATGTGCCCTGAGTGTGGAGCTGAATTGGTCAAGAGAAAAGGTAGATTTGGAGAATTTATATCCTGTAGCACCTTTCCAAAATGCAAATATACCAAAAATCTAGGTAAAGCAGAAAAAAAAGCCAAAGTCATAGTGGAGGGCGTAAAGTGCCCACTATGCGGTGGGGATATAGTAGAGAGGTTTTCTCGTAGAGGCAAGTTTTATGGTTGTTCAAACTATCCAAAGTGCAAATTTGTCTCAACACATCAGCCAACAAACAAAAAATGTCCCGAATGTGAGGAGATGATGGTAACTAGAGAGCTTAGGAAAAAGCAGATTTTTGAGTGTCCAAAGTGTAAATACAAAGAGGATGCCTAATGTCAAAAGAGGTTTTTTTATGTGCCATAAGCAATATCTCTAGTGGGAGTTGTGCTGAAGATTGTGGATTTTGCACACAAAGTGCAAAACACCATGCCGATATACAGAGATATAAATACAAAGAGATAAGCCAAATAGTAGAAGAGGCAAAAATTGCGAAAGCAAATGGTGCTGTAGGTTTTTGTCTTGTAACTTCCGGAAAAGGGCTAGATGATAAAAAACTCGACTTTGTCTGTAGAGCATGTGAAGCTGTAAAAAAAGAGGTAAAAGAGCTCAATATCATAGCCTGCAATGGTCTTGCAAATTTAAACCAACTCAAAAGCTTAAAAAGTGCCGGAGTTGATCTCTATAACCACAACTTAGAGAGCTCTAGGAAATTTTACAAGACTCTTTGCACTACCCACTCTTGGGAGCAGAGGTATCAAACATGCCTACATGTAAAAGAGGCAAAACTTAGACTTGTAAGTGGCGGGATATTTGGACTCGGAGAAAGTGAATATGACAGAGTATCATTTATTCAAAGTATAAAATCGCTAGATCCTTTTACTGTTCCCATGAACTTCTTTCATCCAAATTCTGCACTTCCAATCAAAAAAAAGCCCCTAGATGAAGATTTAGCACTTGCAATTATAAAGTATGTAAGAAGTGAACTTCCACATACCAGACTAATGGTAGCAGGCGGTAGGGAGGTTACATTTAAGACAAAACAGGCACAAATCTTTGATGCCGGCGCAAACTCCATAGTGATAGGCAACTACCTTACGACAGTGGGAAATAAACCAAATAAAGATATACAAATGATCATAAATGCCGGGTACGATATAGCACAATACTGCGATGCATGAGATAACTATCATAATCACCATCTCGGTGATTCTCTCCCTTTCTCCTTTTTTTTCCAAATATTTTCATATTCCATCTCCTGCAGTTGAGATCATATTTGGCTCTATTGCTACTTTTTTTGGTTTTCTTAGTGATCACTATCTATTTAACCTACTTGCTGATGTTGGATTTTTCTATCTTATGTTTATGGCGGGGATGGAGGTGGATTTGAGAATCTTTACAAACAAAAAGAAATCCATCATCAAAGAGGGGTTTTTATACCTAGTCTTTCTATATGTGATTTCATTTGTAGCGATATACTATTTGAATCTCAATAAAATTTTGATAATTTTGTTGCCGATGCTATCGGTGGGACTGATTTTGACTCTCTACAAGGAGTATGGCAGAGAGACAAAGTGGTTAAATTTATCAATGATAGTAGGCACTATGGGCGAGCTAACATCTATCATACTCCTAACTTTAGCCGGCGCTTCACTAGAGTTTGGTCTAGGGGCTAAATTGTATGAAACCGTAATATATCTGATACTATTTCTCTTATCTATGGTTGTACTGTTTAGACTTCTAAATATTCTATTTTGGTGGCATCCTGAATTAAAAACTTTTCTCATGCCTCATGTTGACAAAGAAGAAAAAGATATAAGATTATCTATGGCTATATTTTTTGTACTCATTGCTATCATGCTATTTTTGCATTTAGAGGTTGCTTTTGGTGCTTTTGTAGCCGGCATATTCATAAATACCTTTTTTGAACACAAACAAGAATTACCACAAAAGCTCTCATCGTTTGGCTTTGGTTTTTTAGTTCCCATATTTTTTATATATATAGGCTCTACTTTTGAACTTAAATCCTTACTATCAGCAGATTTAGTATTAAACACTCTCTTGATAACCTCTTTGATGATAGGATCTAGAATCATCGCCTCTTTTGTTTTTATAAATACTCTTAATCCAAAGGAGATAGCTCTTTTTGCACTATCTCACTCTATGCCACTTACTCTTCTCATAGCAGTTGCAACGATCGCATATCACTCACAAAGCATCAACCACTTTACCTACCTCTCTTTTATTTTAGCAAGTATTTTTGAAGTTATTTTTGTTATGAGTAGTATAAAAATTATAAAT
>JALVAU010000139.1 GCA_027011025.1 Campylobacteraceae bacterium
CTGTAGCAGCTATATATGATGATATTGATGCTATCTTTATATTGATTATGGATAAAAAAGATGCTAAAGAGGTTTGTAAAATTTTAATGCCTCAAGAGTTTAGCCAAGAGGAGTTTTTTGATGCATTTGGTGAGTTTTCAAATGTTATAAATGAGAAGATTATACAAGCTCTCAAGGGTAAACATATAAAGGCGGAAGTAACAATGCCAAGAATTTTTGATAAAATTTCAGAAGTAAAAAAACTTGAATGCACAAAGCATGGTGTTCAGGCAGATTTTAATATAAAAGATAGAGATATGACACTTTTTCTGTCTAATAACTGACCCTACGGTCTAATAACTAAGGATAATTTATGATGGTAGCTCCAAGTATATTGTCTGCTAATTTCGGCAGACTAGATGATGAGATAAAAGCGATATGTGATGCAGGATGTGATTTTGTACATGTAGATGTTATGGATGGACATTTTGTTCCGAATCTGACTATTGGTCCAGTGGTCGTAAGTGCGGTTGCAAGGGTAGCTACAAAGCCACTTGATATACACCTTATGGTCCAAAACAATACTTTTTTTGTAGATCTCTTTGCTCCTTTAAAACCAGAATTTATATCTTTTCACATAGAAGAAGAGAAACACCCGCACAGGCTTATACAAAAGATAAGAAGTTATGGTATAAAACCTGCTGTTGTATTAAATCCTCATACTCCCCCTTCGAGTATAGAGTATATTTTAGAAGATTTAGATATGGTTCTTTTGATGAGTGTTAATCCGGGGTTTGGCGGTCAAAAATTTATACCCTCAGTTATAGAAAAAGCTAGAAAATTAAAAGCTATGATAGAAGCAAAAGGCTTAAAAACACTTATAGAAGTTGATGGTGGGGTTAATGATAAAAATGTAAAAAAGCTCAAAAGTGTGGGTGTAGATATCGTAGTTGCTGGAAATTATGTATTTAGCAATCCATCATACAAAGATGCCATAAGCAGTTTGAAATAGTGATTTCAAAAGTAAAAATATGCGGTATCACAAATCTTAAAGATGCCATAAACGCCATAAATTTAGGTGCTGATGCATTAGGTTTTGTATTTTACGACAAGTCACCTCGCTATGTTGCACCAAAAGATGCTTATGAGATAGTACAACAGTTGCCGCCTTTTGTTCACAAGGTAGGATTATTTGTAAATGAGACTGCTTCTGATATTAATTCTATATGTATAGATACGAAAATGAGTATAGCCCAGATACATTTTACTGCTGATGATTTGCTCTATAATTCACTTAAAATACCACATATAAAGGTTATAAGAGCAAAATCCCAAGAGGATATAGAAAAATACGAAGATGAATACAGAATAGTAGATGCTTTTGTAGATAGTTACGGTGGAGCAGGAAAGAGAGTGGAGAGTTTATGGTTCAAAGATATTGATTGCTCTAAAATTATACTAGCAGGCGGACTTAACACCCATAATATAGATGAAATGAAAGAGTATGGTTTTTATGGTTTTGATGTAAGCAGTGGTGTAGAGAGAGCCAAAGGAAAAAAAGATAAGCAAAAGATGAAAGATTTTATAAAAAAGGCAAAAGCTTGAAGCAGTTTGATTATCTCATAGAGAAGATAAAACGGGGAAAAATAGACAAAGAGAGTTTTATTAGAGAATTAAAAGGTATAAAATCTTTAGAAGATGTAGAAGTTGAGGATTTTGAAAACCTGAGAGTTTTAGGGCTTCCCATAGTGGCAAACGGGGAAGAGATATATATAGAGACTTCAAAAACCCCCATAAAAGAGCAAAAGTTTTGTATCGTTGATATAGAGGCAAGTGGAAGTAAGCCAAGTGAGTTCCAAATCATAGAAATTGGTGCTGTTATGGTGCAAAATGGTGTGGAAATAGATAGATTTGAGAGTTTTATATATACTGATTTTTTGCCTGAATCTATCACGATTTTAACAGGAATTACGCTTGAGGATCTTAAAGATGCCCCATCACTCAGTTTTGTATTAGAGTTGTTTAGGCTCTTTTTGAGCGATGCTGTTTTTGTGGCTCATAATGTAAATTTTGATTATAATTTTATATCTGCATCTATGCAAAAAATAGGCTTTGGTCCACTGCTAAATCGTAAACTTTGTACTATTGAGCTATCAAAAAAGTGTTTTGAAGCTCAAAAGTATGGACTCGGTTTTTTGATGGAGTTTTTTGATGTCTCTTTTGGAGAGCAACATCGTGCTTTGGTGGATGCAAAAATGGCAGACTTTGTTTTTAAGCAGTGTCTCTCAACTCTTCCAGATGAAATAGAGACTACAGAAGAGCTTATAGAGTTTTCACGCCCACCAAAAAAGAGAAAAAGAAAGAAAAAATCTATATGAGAGTTTCTATAAATAAGAGTCTTTAAATTTTACATAATTTTCAGCAGATTTGTATAGAGACTCTACCTCTTCATCACTCAACTCTCTTACAACTTTTGCAGGACTTCCTATGATGAGTGAGCGGGGAGGGAAGATTTTATGTTGAGTTACAAGAGAACCTGCTCCCACTAAAGACTCCTGTCCTATAACGGCACCATCAAGTATTGTTGCACTCATACCTATCAAACAGGCATTGCCGATAGTACAACCATGGAGCATAACCCTGTGTCCTATTGTGACATTGTCTCCTATGTATGTTGGAAATCCATCATTTCTATTCTCTTTTGAATTATGAGTTACATGCACCATGCTTAAATCTTGGATACTTGTGTTTTTTCCCACATGTATAGAGTTGACATCTCCTCTTATAACGGTTCCAAACCAAATAGAGCTATTTTCTCCTATTTGAACATTACCAATGATATCAGCACTCTGCGCTATAAAAACA
>JALVAU010000140.1 GCA_027011025.1 Campylobacteraceae bacterium
TACATGTAGAGCATAATAGCGTTTGAGTGAAATTTTAAAACTTTATCTTTATATAGCACTATATCTTTATCAAAATCAAAATCTATTCTCTTTATTTCCAAAAGATTTATCTTTTTATGTCTCAATACATCAAAAAAACGCTCATTTGAAACTTCAATATTGATATCTTTTGGAGTATCTCCCATCAATCCTAAAACGATTGCTTTATCACTTCCATGTCCTCTCCCTGTCGCACCAAGTGAACCAAAAAGCTCCACTTTTATTTTATGACAAGCTTGCAATAAGTTTTTTTCTAAAGCAATTTGAACAAATTTTCTAGCAATTTTCATAGGCCCCATAGTATGAGAACTAGAAGGCCCAATACCGATTTTAAATAAATCAAATACAGTTTTCCCCATAACGCAACCACCTTATGTAGCAGATCAATAATTATAGCATTTTGTTGCCAAACATTGTAACTGACCTTACGCACTAAAAGTTTAAAAAACTCTACTATTATTTGCAATCATTTCTACAAAAAATCTTGAGCAATATATAGCTAAAGAAAAAGGCATAAACGATCCTTATAGATACCAATACGGCATAGTTTGCTCCGAAAATCACAAAAAGCAGAGTATCTTCTATAATTGAATGGCATATCATCAAAAATGTACCTATATAAAATATCTCTTTTTTGCTTAATGCTCCACTTTCCGCTTCATTTATCAATATACCCGCCCCATAAGTTATGCCTAAAATCAATCCTGCAATTATAGAAAACGAGGTAGAGACCTTTTTTTGATACTCCTGTACTATCTTTGTTGATTTGATAAAATCCATGAGAAATATAATACTAACTATCAAAAGTATAACTTTCAGACTCAAGAGTAATGAACCGTATATGGAATTTTCCAACATCAAGCTAAAACTATCATATATCTCCCTCTTTGAAGTATTTGCGATTATGTTTGAGCTAAACCAAGAGAGTGGCATAAAATACAGAGGTATAACAGCCAAAAAAGCCATAGATAATCTCAGTGAAAAAGCATACCTAAAAGAGATTCCCAATTTTTTCATAATCGCACTCTCTATAAGCATAGAGTGACAAATACCTAAAAACATCCCTAAAATAGTCCATTCATAAGGAGTAAGTCCTAAAGGTGCAGCAAAAGCTATGGCTGCATATATATTTAGAAATATCCCCGCACACAAAGCCAAAGCCGTTTGGGCAGGCAGATGCAAGATAGTCGTAATCGGTTCAAAAATAAAAGATATATAATCAAGCCAACCAAAATATATAAGTACATCAGCAAAAATATACAGAGGAATCACAAGCTTAAGTATCAAAATTGAACTTTGAAGAGATGATTGCAGGGTATGTTTTATATCAAATTTCATAAAAAAACCTTTTTTTATGAAATAGTAACTCTTTTTTAGAAATTCGTCTTGTATATTTTTTACTTTTTGTTTATAGTCTTATACTCATTTGGCGTGATTGCAAAGATGGATTTAAAAGCTTTGTAAAAGTGTGCCTGATCACAAAAACCAAGCTTGAGTGCCACTTGCGTTATGTCTTCTCCATTATCTAACATCTCTTTTGATAGATGCACTCTTCTGTTTGCCAAGTACCTACTGGGCGGAAGTCCGAACTGCTTTTTAAAATGCCTTGAGAGATAGCTACTATTTAGATTGACTCTTTTTGACATATCTTCAAGTGAAATATTTTTATCTATATTTTTATCTATGTATATTTTAAGATTTTGTATGTTTTTATCCAAGATACAGTCTTCTCTATTGCCTTCATAAATATCTAAAAATCTCTGTATAAAACCGTTTTCTTTGCCTTCTAGCACATCTGAACAAAAAGAGTAGAAATCTCTACATGTAGAACCTTGTGTGATGATTTTGGACTCCTGACTTCGTCATTTTTTAAAAAGGAATGCCTATATTGAGGGCTTTATCTAAAATCGAGGGCACTACATTTTATAAACTATTTCAATTTTTCAATAATATAAGGTGTTCTATTTAACTCCAATCCCATAAGATTATAAATTCTTTTTGTATCCACTTTTGTATTAGACGGGAATCCATATTTAATTTTTTTTGTTTTTGAAATCATTATTGATGTTTGTACACCAAGAAGTAAATTTCTGATTCTAGCAGGTGATAGTTTTTTATATTGTACTCTTACTCTATGCTCTACATATCTTGTAAGCATATATGCTGCAAAGCTAATAGCAAGATGTGCTCTTACTCGACTAGGTTTAAAGTGATATATTGGTCTTATCTTTAAATCATGTTTAGTGATTCTAAATGACTCTTCTACCTGCCAGAGGTTATTGTATTGAGTAAGTATCTCATCATTACTTAATTGTGATGAAGCATTAACTATTAAACCTTTTAGTCCGTCCCACTGTGCATCTTCTTCTATCTTTTTTTCATCTAAAGATATAGATATATCACAAGAGTGTCTGTTTGTGTTTTTATCATTTGTATCTGCATTACTATGTTCCAATACAAGGTATTTGTTATATCCTTGATTGGAGAGATGTGTTTTTACTGACTTTGAAGTTTGAAGTTTTTTTCTTAATTTCTCAATTCCCTTAATTCTGTCATTATAATCTTTTTTTGCTCTTTTAAGAGAGTAGGTAACTACAAGTTTTCTGCCATTATCAAGAGTAATGTTTTTTACTTGTATATCAGTATTAAGATCTACATAATCATCTCTTTTCAATATCTTATTTTTAATATCTTTCGAGAGGTTTTTTATTCTTGCTCCTACGATATAGTTAAAGTCATACTCTTCTAATTGCTCTAGCTCTTCAAGGTTGTTTTTATTAAACATTCCACTATCTGCT
>JALVAU010000141.1 GCA_027011025.1 Campylobacteraceae bacterium
CGACATGCAAGATAATAATACGATTTCTTTTATAAAAAAATCTCTCAAAACAGTTCAAAATCCAGAAAAAATAGTGTTTGAAATACTCGAAAGCGAAAGTATAAAAAAATATCAAACTATAAATAATTTTATAGCAGAATTTAAAAATAATAACTGTAAATTTGCTATCGATGATTTTGGAAGTGGATATTCAAATTTTGCTCATATTGCAGAGTTAAGTATAGATTTCTTAAAGATAGATGCAACACTTATAAAAAATATACATTCTGATCTAAAATCATATGAAGTAGTAAAAACAATAGTGGGTTTTGCTAAAAATATCAATGTTAAAACTATCGCAGAATATGTTGAGTCAAAAGAGATATTAGATAAACTAATAGAATTAGATATTGATTTTGCACAAGGTTACCATATAGGAAAGCCAAAAGAGAGTTTAGTAACTGACCTTACGCACTAATATGGTGCTCATTCACTATTTTTTTTCAAGGCAAACACAAAAGCTATGCAGACGAAAGAGAGAGCAGCTGAAATCTGATAAGTCTCATTTAATCCTATCACATCTCCTAGTTTTCCAACTATATAGACTACTATTGAACTCACTCCAAAGTTTACGGTCATATAGATACTGTTTGCAAAAGTTGGCATTCCTGAGTTCAGATCTTGCACACTTGCTAACAAGACTGGTCCTGTCGCAAAAAGAAAAAAGCCAATTACTGCCAAAAGAGGAAATAGTAAAATATCGTGATAAAGTACAAATAGCACCATAAACACTGCTGATATCACAGAAGAGAGCAAAAGCATATTGTATCTACCGATCTTATCCGAATAAGACCCAGAAAAGAGTGTACCTAAAACTGCAAAAAATTGCAAAACCGACAATGAGATACCTGCATACCAAAGACTTGATCCATTTTGTGTAAGATACACCGGTAGATACAAAACCAAGACAGACTTCATGGCGGATTGGAACATCATAAAACCACCAATTATAGTAAAAAAGGAGGTGTATTTTCTCATAAAATTTTTAACATCACCCTTTTGCTTTTTTTTAGCAAAACTAGAGTGTATCTCAAAGTTTCTAAGCTTCCAAAAAAGAAGTAGTGATGCTAGCAAACCAAAAGGGACAAGCCTATATGTTCCCTCTAGTCCCCAGAGTGAGATGCCAGCAGTTATCAAAAGAGGTCCAACAGTCCTTGCACTCTCGCCTCCTACCATAAAAAAACTCATGCCAACACCAACTCTATCACCAGCAGCCTCTCTTATCAGTGCAGGACTTGGAACATGATAAAGTGCAGCACTAAGACCTGCTACAAAAAGCAAAATCAAAGCCACTATATAAGAGCTAGCAAGCCCCAAAAAGCTCATGCAAATCGCTGTAATTGAGGGCATCAGTATCACTATAAGCTTGACACCACTTCTCTCTGCCATCAATCCAAAAAGAGGATTGAAAAGCGCTGGTATGCGCCTAGCGATATCTAAGAAAGCAGCTTCGCTAAGCGAGATACCAAGTTTACTTATCAAAAGTGGCAACATAGGAGCCAAAAACGAGCTATAAACATCGTGTGCAAAGTGAGAAAACGATATAGTTATCACCTCACCTTTTCTAAATTTTTTCATTTAATATCCCCTCTGTCTATAAATGGCATTTTAAAATTTTGTGTCCTTCTAGAGAAAATTATGGGCAGATTCCTCACGATTAAAGTCTTCCCTATTAGGCAGAATTTTTTCATTTGACTGTAAAACCACTGATAAATCTTTTCAATATATCTTCCTCATCAACCTCTAGTTCTTTTTCACTATTTAGCCAATACTCTATATAACCCATCGAAAAAGAGTTAAAAACATATGCAACTTGAAGATAATCCAAATCTTCAGATAGATTATACTCTTTTGCTAATTTCTCGAACTCATCTCTTAAAAATTCAAATATCGGTTTGGTTAAATCTCTATTTTTTGTATTTAATTTTGAAAAAAACAGTGGATCACCAAGCACTGGGTCCATCAGTGTCCTTCTTTTGTTTCTAAAGATTTTAAATTTTAGTTTGAGATAGATTAGAAGCCTCTCTTGAGGACTATTTGTATGCAAACACGCCTCTTTTATATCTTCATAAAAAAGATCTATTTGGTATCTGACATACTCATGAAAAATATTTTCCTTTGAATCAAAAAGTTTATAGAGTTGCCCTACGGAAATATCACAATTTTTCGCCAAATCACTCATTTTGACATTTTCAAATCCAACCTCTTCAAAATATTTACATGCCTCTTGCAAAATCAAATCTTTTTTAAAGCTTTTTATTTTTGAAGCAATTTTATATTTCATTTAATTGTCCCCTCTGCCCATAAATGGCATCTTAAAGTTTTTTGCCCCTTTGTAGAAAAATTTATGGGCAGATTCCTCGCGACTATTTTGTGAGGTTTTTAATTTTTAAAATTATAAAAGAATTTTGCTTAATTAAGAATAAGTTTATAAAAAAGTGAATATAATTCACAAATGAAAAAATAGCTAACCTTATGCACTTCTTTCTCGAAAAGTCTTACTTTTCGTAGCTTTAGAGGGTTGTAGGGGCTTTAGTCCCTGCCACTATAACGAGCTTTGCTCATTATAGTGTATAAGATAAAAAAACAAAAGGTGTGTTGATGAAAAAAATCGGAACTGTTATTATAATACTACTTATCCTCTTCTTTGGATATCAAGCATTCATTTACCTCTCATATAGGTCAAACAATGCCGTAAGTGATGCGGCTTTTATCAAGAGTGACTCTATATCTATCTTGAGCTTTAAAGTTGACGGCAAAGTTATATATATAAACAAAAACGAGGGAGAG
>JALVAU010000142.1 GCA_027011025.1 Campylobacteraceae bacterium
CTTAGTACATTCATGACCCTTGTATCTTTGATAGGTTTAAATATAAAAAAAGATATAAAAAACTTAGTGCTTACAATACTCTTTTTAGAGATGACGCTTGTTGGTGTATTTTTGAGTCTGGACATGATACTTTTTTATATCTTTTGGGAGCTATCTTTGATACCTATGCTCTATATCATAGGTGCATGGGGAAGTGGGCAGAGGATATATGCTGCTATTAAATTTTTCTTATATACATTTGCCGGTTCTGCTTTAATGTTGGTTGGTATATTATATCTTGGGTATCAGTATTTCATAGCTACTGGAACTTGGAGTTTTTCTATTCCGGATTGGCATCTTTTGGTTTTACCTTTCAGTATGCAACTTTGGTTGTTTGGTGCGTTTTTTATAGCATTTGCCGTAAAGGTTCCTATGTTTCCTTTTCATACATGGTTGCCTTACGCACATGGACAGGCACCGACTATCGGCTCTGTTCTTCTTGCGGCTGTGATGCTAAAAATGGGAACTTACGCTTTTGTAAGATTTTCTCTTCCTCTATTTCCTGATGCTAGTGTTTATTTTTTATATCCTATAGCGATTATAGCCATAATTATGGTTATATATGCAGCGATGGTGGCATATGCCCAAGAAGATATGAAGCAAGTTATCGCTTATAGTTCGATATCGCACATGGGTATCATTATAATCGGAACATTTGCTATGAATGCAGAGGGTATAACAGGAGCTATATTTTTGATGTTAAGTCATGGAATTGTCAGTGGAGCTCTGTTTATGTTGGTTGGAGTCATATATGACAGAAGACACACCAAAACGATAAGTGAGTTTGGTGGATTGGCAACAGTGATGCCTAGATATGCCGGTATTTTTGGTGTAATGATGATGGCAGCTGTTGGATTGCCTTTGACTATCGGTTTTGTCGGAGAATTTTTATCGCTGTTAGGATTTTATAAGGTAAACTGGTTTATGACACTTCTAGCAGGAACAGGTATCATTTTAGGAGCTGTCTATATGCTAGTTCTGTTTAAAAGATCATTTTTTGGAGAAGTTACAAAACAAGAAAACAGAGAATTAAAAGATTTAGATAAGAGAGAGTTCGCAGCATTGATTCCTTTGGTAGCACTTGTTATTATCTTGGGTGTTTATCCTAAGCCTGTTTTAACCACTATAGATATGAGTGTTAAAAAGATGATTAACTTGATGGAGAAGAAGGCTGTATTGCCTGATACTAGAAAATTATTGATAAGAGTAAATAGCGTAGGGGGTACAAAATAATGATAAGTCCTATCTCGGTTAGTATTGATAGTCTAAATATAGCACTTTTAGCGCCTATGGCTATTTTATCTTTTGGAGCATTAGCTATTATTTGCATAGATCTATTTGCAAAGAATTTAAGCAAAAGTTTTTATGTTATGCTTACTCTTTTGTTTATTTTTATTGATTTTACAGCACTCATTGGTTTAAACGGACCAAGTCGAGGATTTTTTGATGTAATGTTGGTAGATGGTATATCGGTTTTAGCACAGGGTATCATACTTATAAGTTCAGCACTCTTTATCATTACTGCTCTTAGCAATAAGCCTTTTAAAGAGTTTAAAAAAGCAGAATATTATGCACTGTTTTTATTTATGATTGTAGGTTTCCAATTTATGGTTGCTACAGATAATCTTATATTGATATTTTTAGGTTTAGAGACAGCGAGTTTATCACTATATACACTAATAGCAATGCACAATAGAAATAAAGCATTTGAAGCTGCTATAAAGTATTTTACTATGGGTGCATTGGCAGCAGGATTTTTTGCTCTGTCTTCACTTGTATTTTATGCACTTACAGGAAGCGTTGAATTATCAGTTATAGAGAAAGTTTTAAATGCTAGAAATTATGCACCTGGATCGGCGATATTGGCAGGTGTTGTATTTATGTTTATAGCTCTTGGGTTTAAACTCTCTGTTGTGCCGACACACACCTGGACGCCAGATGTTTACGAAGGAAGTTCAGCTCCTCTTGCAGGATATATGTCGGTAGTACCAAAGATAGCGGGACTTGTTGTAGCCATTAGGTTTTTGGATATATTTTTACATGCACAAATAGCTTGGGTAGAAGATGTATTGATATTTTTAGCAGTTATCACTATGTTTTTGGCAAATATAACCGCACTTGTTCAAGAAGATGTGAAAAGAATGTTGGCATTTAGTTCCATTGCACATGCAGGATTTGTTTTGACTGCTTTGATGATAGGTAGCACACAGGCAAATTCAGCGATATTCTTATATTGGGTACTCTTTATGTTTACAAATATAGGAGCATTTACTATGCTGTGGATCGCAAGACATAAGAAAAATTTATGGGATAGCAGATATCAACATCCATTTACCAAGTTTTCAGGAATGGTAAAAGTCTCTCCTATGATGGCTACAATAATGGCTATATTTATGTTTACGCTAGCCGGTATGCCTCCTTTTTCTGTGTTTTGGGGAAAACTTTATCTAATAGGTACGGTTGTAGATAGTGGACATGTTGTTTTAGCAGTCATAATGGTAATAAATTCTGCCATAGCAGTATATTACTATATGAAACTTATAGTGTATATGTTCTTGAAGGATCCTATCACAGAGGACGGTAATATATATATAGCAAATTCATCAACACCAATCAAAGTTATAGTTGGCATCACTTTAACATTTACTATTGTGGCTTCTGTATTTGTAGAGCCTATACTTGGAATTATTTCTACTCTTATGAAATCAAGTGGATTATAGCATATTAGGGTCTTATCTTGACTCTAATATGTTTGTTGTTATATGGTGGCATAT
>JALVAU010000143.1 GCA_027011025.1 Campylobacteraceae bacterium
GATCTATGGAGAGAATATATAAGAGTTTCTAGAGATCATAGTGTAAAAGCTATATGGGTTAGAGGTCATACAGGCCACAAGGAAAACGAGATATGTGATAAAATTGCTAAAGAAGAGGCTGAAAAATTAAAATAGAGGAGAATTTGTATGGATGAAAAGTTAAAAGTATTGCAAAGGCGTTTGGATTATCAGTTTAAGAATCAAAATCTGATAATCGAAGCTCTTACGCACAAAAGCTATAAAAAACCTTACAATAATGAAAGATTAGAATTTTTAGGTGACGCGGTATTGGATCTTATTGTAGGTGAATATTTGTATTATAAATTTCCAAATGTTGCAGAGGGAGAACTCTCTAAGCTTCGCGCATCTCTAGTAAATGAAAAAGGTTTTCAGAGGTTGGCTGAAATATTGAATTTAGGGGAGCATATCTATATATCTCTTGCTGAGGAAAATAATAAAGGAAGAGAAAAATCATCACTTCTTTCAAATGCTTTTGAAGCCTTGATGGGAGCACTTTACCTTGAGGCTGGTTTGTTCAAATGTAGAGAAGTTTGTGTCGGTCTTTTGGAGTTAGCATATCCAGTCATAGATATGGATTCTATATTTAGAGACTTTAAAACCACTCTTCAAGAGCTTACTCAAGCAAGATTTGGAGATACGCCTGAATATAGACTTGTTCGCTCCTTTGGACCTGATCATAAAAAAGAGTTTGAGATGGCAGTTATCATTCAAAATAAAGAGGTTTCTAGAGCCATAGGTAAAAGTAAAAAAGAGGCACAACAAGCTTCCGCACAACTAGCACTTCAGGCACTAAAGGAAAAAAATTGATGAAAATAATACAGAGCGTAAGCTTGTACAATAGTTGCGAGGAATCTGCCCATAAATTTTCTTTTAAAGGGCTCAATTTTAAATGCCTTTTATGGGCAGAGGGGACAGTCAAATGAACAAATTTGGTAGAAGATTTAGCTTTAGTACATTTGGCGAGTCACATGGCAGTGCAATAGGGTGTCTTATAGATGGTGTTCCAGCAGGTATCAAACTTGATATGGAGTTTATACAGGGTGAATTAGATAAAAGAAGACCCGGGCTTAATAAGTTTGCAACCGCAAGGAAAGAGAGTGATAAGGTAGAGATTTTAAGCGGTATTTTTGAAGGGTTTAGTACAGGAACTCCGATAGAGCTTATCATATACAATAAAGATCAAAAAAGCAGAGATTATGATAATGTCAAAGAGATTTTTCGCCCCGGACATGCTGATTTTACATATTATAAAAAGTATGGCATAAGAGACTATCGAGGTGGAGGCAGGAGTAGTGCTAGAGAGACTGCTGCTAGAGTTGCAGCAGGTGCCGTGGCAAAATTGATATTAAATGAGTTAGATATAGATGTTAAGAGTGGTGTGTGTGAAGTAGGCGGGATAGAGGGAGGAGAGCTTGATTTTTCATATCCACCAAAAAGTCCTATATATGCTCTTGATAGAAGCAAAGATAAGCTCTGGCAAGATAAGATACTAGAAGCTAAAAATTTACATAACTCCGTAGGCGGAGTCATACATGTAAAGGTTTTAAATCCACCAATTGGACTCGGAGAGCCAATATACTATAAATTAGATGCTGTTCTAGCAGACGCCATGATGAGCATAAATGGAGCAAAAGCTGTTGAGATAGGAGAGGGCGTAAAAGCTGCTAAAACTTTAGGCTCGCAAAATAACGACCAAATAGCAAAAGAGGGCTTTTTGAGCAACAATAGCGGCGGTATTTTAGGTGGTATATCAAACGGTGAAGATATAGATGTAAAGGTTTATTTTAAACCAACCCCATCTATATTTATGGAGCAAAAAACAGTAGATAAAAATGGAGTACAGAGAGATTTTTCTTTAAAAGGCAGACATGATCCCTGCATCGCTGTACGAGGAAGCGTGGTAGCAGAAGCGATGGCAGCCGTAGTTATAGTGGATATGCTACTTTTAAATATGAGCTCCAAAATACAAAATATAAAAAAAGTATATTCTCATACCAAATTAAACCATAACTAAACACTTTAATGGTTTTAAAACAAACTAGGCTCCCTTAGACTCTTTATCTTGAAGCTTTTCCTGTGTATATTTGAGTAGCCAAATTTTTTTATCTCTTCTACATGTAGAGCTGTTCCGTATCCTTTGTGTTTTGGGAATGAGTAGTTTGGAAATTTATCGCTTATATTATACATGTAAGTATCTCTACTGACTTTTGCTAAGATGCTAGCAGCACTGACCTCTGGTATCTTGGCATCTGCTTTTATCAATGTTTTTACTCCACTAACTCCAAAAGAGCTATTGCCGTCCATTAAAATATCACACTCTTTAAAATATGCTTTTATCTCTTTTATAGCGTAACCTAGGCAATAACTGAGCCCCTTGTCATCTATCATATCATTATCACAAAAGACTATTTTGTAGTCCGCATTCTGTTTTATGAGTATAAAAAGCTCATCCCTCTTTTTTGCACTGAGAATTTTTGAGTCTGCCAAACCATCCATGCTTTTTCTTAGTACAACCCCAGCAACCACTAGCGGTCCTGCTATACAACCTCTGCCTGCCTCATCAATTCCGCATAACATTTGATAAAAGCTCTCCAAAATCATCTGAATTTATTGGTTTACTGTATAGGTATCCTTGACATAATATATCTCCAAAGCTTAGGAGTATTTTTTCCTGATTTTTATGCTCTATACCCTCAGCAACTATTTTGCAGTTAAGTTTTTCTGCTAGTAAAATAATAGTCTCCACTATGGCTTTGTCATCTCTATTTGTCTCTATATTATCTATGAA
>JALVAU010000144.1 GCA_027011025.1 Campylobacteraceae bacterium
GTCTATATATACTGTAGATTTTTTTAAAAGTATAAATAAAAACTTAAACCATAGCCGACAAAAAGTTAAAACTTATGTGAAATCCAAACAATATAACCAAATAGTTAAGGAGTATGAGAGTAACCTGTTGGTATTGTTGAAAAATTATAACTATGTTTTAGATATTTTTCTTATAGACAAGAGAGGGAATATCCTCTATACTTTAGCTAGAGATGAATATTTAGGTGCAAATATATTAAAAAAACCTCTTGTAAAGACAAACTTTTCCATAGCATATAGAAAAACTATCAGTGATAGACAGGTTCATTTTTCAGATATCAAGTATTCGAAAGTTTTTAAAAATACAACAGCAAGTTTTTTAACAGCCCCTCTATATGATAAAAATAACAAGTTTATTGGTGTAGTTGGAGTGCAGATTAAGCTAGACAATATTTTCTCTATTTTTTTATCTCAAAAAGGGTATAGAAGCTATTTGGTCGGGCTTGATGGCATCTTGCGAGTCGGTATGTCGGATACTATAAATGCAGTAAAAAATAAAATAGATATATCACCTTTTATACACAAAGCAAAAGAACATACGCCAATTTACAAAAATAGTCTAGGGGAAGAAGTTATAGGTATGCATAGAACTATAACTCTTGGTGATATAAGCTGGATATTGATAGATGAAATTAAATTAAGCATGATAGCTAAAGATGAAAAAGAGTATGCTATTTCAACGCTTTTATATTTGCTTTTTATTGCTCTTATAGTTTTTGTCGTAGCAAACTACATCTCTTTTAAAATTACAAAGCCTATAAATACACTGGCAAAAACAAGTATCAAAGTTGCAAAAGGAGATAGAAATCTCATACAAGGTGGCGGTAAAAATGACGAGATAGAGATGCTCATAACTGCTTTTAATAATATGATTCTTTCACTTCGTGAAAATGAGAGTTTATTGGTTAAAAAATCAAGAGAGTTGTATGTGTCAAAAGAGAAACTTAGAAAATATGCTGATGAACTTGAAGAGAGAATTTCTAGGGAGATTCAAAAAAACTCTCAACAACAACAGATGCTTTTCAACCAAACCCGTCTAGCGCAAATGGGAGAGATGATAAGTATGATAGCTCACCAATGGAGGCAACCATTGGGGGCAATATCTTCAACTTCCATAGATTTAAAAATGAAGATAGAGCTAGAATCGTTTGATTTGGATGATGAAATAGATAGGATTAAGTGTCAAAACTATTTTTTAGATGGACTTGACAATATAGAGGTTTTTACACAAGATTTAACTACCACAATAGATGACTTCAGAAATTTTTATAAACCAAATAAAACTATCAGGGAGATATATATAGATGAACCGATTTGTAAGGCACTTAAGATCATAGAGTACTCTATGATTACAAATAGTATTGAGTTGGTCAAAGATTTTAACAGTAAGAAAAAAATTAAGATTTATGATGGTGAATTGATGCAGGTATTTTTAAATATATTTAAAAATGCGCAAGATAACTTTAAGTTCAAAGATGTATCTCAAGCAAAGATACGGATACAGACACAAGATATCAAAGATGCAGTTATTATAAATATATGTGATAATGGTGGTGGTATTGATATGAAGATCATGGAGAAAATTTTTGATCCGTATTTTTCAACTAAAAATAAAAAAAATGGAACAGGCTTGGGTCTTTATATGTCAAAAATGATAGTAGAGGACCACCATGGGGGAAAATTATCGGCAATAAATAGTGGTGAGGGTGTATGTTTTATTGTTGAGTTGCCGCTAGAGGCGGACACTGTATCCTAGCTTGGGAGTATTATAAATAAAATCCCTTGGTATCTTTTTTCTTAAGCGTTTTACTAAACTCTTTATGGAGTCTTCGGAAAACTCCTTTTGAGGTTCGTCAAAATATATGTGATTAAATATAGATGCTGCACTAAAAGAATGACTTGCATTTTTTATCAATAGATAAAGAAGCTTAATTTCATTTGCACTCAAGTCAACATTTTTTTTGTTTTGATATAGTGTTGCAGTTGTGAGATCGTACTCAAAACCGTCATAAAGAGAGATTTTATTTGCATTTTTGAGTGAGTTGCAACTATCAAAAAGGATTTTTAGTAGACTTGTGGAGGTAAAAGGTTTTTTCATAAAACCATGAGCACCTAGATTGATGAGTTCTACTAGATACTCTTTTTCATCGTATGCAGAGACTATTATTATCATCTGTTTTTTATTTATCTCAAATATTTTTTTAGTTAACTCTATGCCATCAAGCTTTGGCATTTTGATATCACTGATAACAATATCATAAAATTCTGAATTTGATTTATAATAATCTTGATACATATTAAGCCCCTCAAGGCCGTCTTTTGCAACATCAACCACTTTGAAGAGGTTTCTAAAAATAGTAGCTGTCTTATCACGAATAATTTTATAATCCTCTACATAAAGAAGAGAATAGTTTTGTGATATGTGTCTTAGAGTTTTAAAATCCATTAGCTATTCCAAATTTAAACTTATTGTAAATAATCCATTGTATAATCAATCGTCTTAAATTATTCTTTACTAAAACTATAGATTTACTGTCTAAATTTACCTAATTTTTCTCAAAAAGTTCTACTTTTTGTATCTCTCTAAAAGACAGATAGATATCATTAGAGAGATTAACAGTAAAATACTTTAGTTTATAAGCCAATTTACTATATACCCAATTGGAGCAAAGAAGTACTTTGATAGCGGTGTAGCTATAAAGAGAAGAAGTATCAACATACCATATCTCTGCATAGAGTCAAAAAAGTTCATGATACCGCTCCAGCCT
>JALVAU010000145.1 GCA_027011025.1 Campylobacteraceae bacterium
GCGGAATTGGCAATGCTGAGATAGTCCAAAAGACAAATACCTATATGTTTGAAGAGAATCAACCTCTTAAACTATTTGATTTTATCAATTTGCTTGGAAATACTACTAGTTACTATATCGCTAAATCTTTGGGTATGAGGGGTAAAAATATATTTCAAATTTCAGATAATTTTACATACCTAAACTCTCTTGTCAGTATCTATGCTTCTCTAAAAAATTCAGGAAAAAATGCTATAATATGCAGTATTGACTTGGTGAATAGTCCAAGCGAAGTTATAAAAAGAGTCTTGGGGGTTAGCAAAGATACAAGAGTGGTTAGTGCGGTAAACTATCAGAAATTATCGCTCAAAAGTGATAATGCCCTAGCCCAAATAGAGTTCGATTTAAAGAGCTTTTCTCACGATCAAATAAAAGATAGATTAGAAGGTGCGATACTCATCCAAAGAGATGAGATGCAAGAGCCTTATTTTGAAACGATAGTAAGTTATAAGCTAAACGAAGCCATAAAAAACAGGGACCAAAGAGTCATAATAGAGTCCTTTCAAAATAGATACAAGATACTAAAATTAAAGATACTAAAATGAAAAGTTATATAAACGGTTACGAGTTACTGTGCGATGCAGGAGATACAAGGAGCTTGATGGATGCAATTTATGCCAAAAACTCTGCCATCACAGTTGATAAAACATATATCAAAGATACAACAGCCGGGCTTGGTATCATGCGCTATGATGATATATATACTCTCTTAAAGAGTGTAGTCGGCAAAGTTTTAGATGAGTCAAATTTGAGTGATTTTTCTGATACTCTGTTGATTCTAGGCTCTTCAGTCGGTGGTATGCAAGAGTGCGAAGAGATATTTTACTCTCAAAAAAGTTATAAAAATATAGATCCCAACAGATACTCCATGAATGCTTTGAGTGATTATCTAGTAGATGAGTTTAGTTTTTATGGCTCTCGTGCTATCTCGACCGCTTGTACTTCGAGTGCAAATGCTCTTCTTTTGGCAAAAAGACTCATAAGTGTCGGTGCTTATGACAATATTTTGGTAGTTGGAGCAGATGGACTTTGTAAATCCACAGTGTTAGGGTTTTTCTCCCTAAGTGTCCTCTCCCCTAGAGAGTGCACCCCTTTTGATATAAATAGAGACGGTATGAATGTAGCAGAAGCGGTCGCGGCACTTTTGGTTCAAAATGTAAAGAATGAAAACTCGATAGAGTTAAAAGGTGTCGGTGCAAGCAGTGATGCTTACCACATGACAAATCCAGACCCAGAGGCAACAGGAGCCTTAAACTCCATGAGTAGTGCTTTGAGGGATGCAGGATTAGAGGCGGATGATATAGACTACATAAATGCACACGGAACAGCAACAGTTGCAAACGACAGAGTGGAGGCAAAAGCGGTAGAAGAGCTTTTTGGAAGTAGTGTATATGTAAGCTCTACAAAAGCTATAACAGGACACACTCTAGGGGCTGCCGGAGCTGTTGAGGCGATAATCTCATGTGAAACTATCAAGAGATCACTGATTCCCCCTCAGACAAACCTAAAAGAGTTAGAAAATCAAAACATATCTGTTCCTCTGAAGCCGGTAAAGATAAGAGTAAGAAATGTCATAAGCAACTCATTTGCATTTGGTGGGAACAATGCCTCTTTGGTATTTGGAGCAGTGAAATGAAAACCGTAGCAGTAGAGATAATCAGCTCAGCAAAAATCTATGCAAAAGAGAAGATTGAGGACTTAGAAGAGAAGAGATTAGTGCCAAAGATGATGATGAGGAGACGACTCACAAGAAATGCAAAAGTGATGTTATATCTTAGTGATAAGTGTGGATTCAAAGATGGAAAGATAGTATATGGTACATGTTTTAGTGAGCTTGAAGAGACAGCAAAGATAGCAAATGCTGTCTTGGAAAACCAGCTTCTCTCTCCGACATCTTTTCAAAACAGTGTGTACAATACCGCACCATCCTACTTCTCTATCTTAAATAAAGACATAGATGAAATCATCACCATATCTTCGGGTATGCAAACTTCACTAGAGACTCTAAAGACTGCTGCTTTGCAAGCATTGATTTCAAAAGAGCCTGTTTTATGTGTCTGCGTAGAGTGTATAAATATAAAAAATATAGATGAGATAAACAGTTGCACAAGCTACCTTGAGGCAGGAGTCGGAGTTGTATTAAAAGCAAGTGATAAGATAAACGGAGCAGTTGAGATAGAGATGAGAAAAACGAGGGGTATCATAGACTCTCTCCAAGACCTCTTTAGCGTTGCAAAGATGAGTGAAGATGGAAAAAATAGAATTTTAGTGGAGCTTTAGAGATGATTATAGATGAAAATATGGTAAGTTATGAGAGTTTTTTATCTAAAGAGGATATTAGACTAAGTAGCAAAAAAGAGTTCATAGAGTTTATAAACAGCGGTCATGACTTTTTGGTAGAGAGGATAAAATCCAACCAGCCGATATATGGCATAACAACAGGATATGGAGAGTCAGGTTGCAATGCTGTATTGATGCAAGAGGCACAAGAGTTGCAAGAAAACCTATATAGATTTTGTGGAGTCGGAGTCGGAGAGTACCTAAGCAGTGAAGTAGTAAGAGTGATGTTGATAGCACGACTCATAAGCCTGAGCAAGGGAAAGAGTGGAGTCAGTTATGATTTGCTAAAGAGATTTGAAATTCTACTCCAACATGAGATATATCCGCTTATCCCCTCTCAAGGCTCAGTTGGAGCTAGTGGAGATTTGGCACCTCTGTCTTATATAGCCGCAGTTATAGCAGGTGAGAGGGAAGTCATATATAGAGG
>JALVAU010000146.1 GCA_027011025.1 Campylobacteraceae bacterium
GTATTATAAAGATAGGTGTATTTGGTTCTGTTGCTAGAGATGAAGCAAAAGAGAGTAGTGATGTTGATGTTGTAGTTGAGCTAAAAAAACCAAATCTTTTTACTCTTTCAAGCATACGATTAGAATTAGAAGATAAGTTAAAAAATCGCGTAGATGTTGTTAGATTAAGAGATAGAATGAATCAATTTTTAAAAAGTCAAATTACTAAAGAAGCTATATATGTCTAATGAAGTGTTATTAGAAGCATTAAAACAGATTTCTATTTCTGCAAAAAGAGTTTTAAAAAGATTTGAGCAAGTTGATAGTGCAGATTATTTTTTAGATTCAGAAGATGGACTTGAAAAGATGGATGCTCTTTGTATGCAGTTAATAACTATTGGTGAGAGTTTGAAAAATGTAGATAAGTTGACAGATAAAAAACTTTTAGTTAAATATCCGGATATAAATTGGAAAGCAGCCAAGGGGATAAGAGATATCATAACTCATCATTATTTTGATTTAGATGCAGAATCTATATATGATGTTTGCGAGAACAATATTGAACCACTTTTAAAAACCATTGATAAGATGATAGAAGATATAAGTTAATTTTCGGTGTAGCCTCGGTGCATTTTATAAGTACAAAATCTAATCTTTAAAGAATATTTAAATATGAAAACCCCGCAAATACGGTATTTAGCGGTATTGTGTATGTTATAAAATTGCCTCAAGCATTGAAAGCCATTATATTCGATTACAGGGGTACAAAAGTTATTTAAGCTTTGGTATTTGGGAGCTTTTAACGCTTTTCAAACCCGATGGGTGGCTAGTTGACTAGTTGCCGGTAGGTTCAATTCCTACACCTTCTCGCCGATGCTACTGATATTTTTCCCGTATAACAATATAAAAATAGACACAATACCCACGGTGATCACAAAACCTATGGAGTGCATGGCTGCGGTTTTGCTGAAGATTAGGACTCCGAAGCCAAAAAATGTGCTTAAAAGGGCATATTTTATGGCTAATTTTGTTTGATTTACGGTTTTGGTTTTGTGCATATATATGCCGTAGTCTATACTTATGGCTAGTAAAATCACGAGGGCGAAGATGTGCATTATGTTGATTTTACCGATTAGTGAGATACAAAAAAGGACTGTACTTAGCGGAAAGAGTAGATATACCAAAGGATAGAGTATCTCTTTTCCAAAAGAGTACAGAAGAACTAGTATGATAAAAGCTACCGATATAAACATATAGTTTTGGAGCTTCTCTTTCATCTCTTTTGTGTCGTTTGCTAGAGTTTTTGCCAAATCAACAACCTCAAAAAGATTGCTTGGTTTCAGAGAAGCTTTTTTGATGAGTGCTAGAGTGTAGTAGAGATTGTCCTCTTTTATGATTTTAAATCTAGTATCTTTTGGGATTAACATATCGCACTTTATATCCTTTATGTGTGGATATGAATCTCTAAATGTATCTTTAAATCC
Source organism: Campylobacteraceae bacterium (assembly GCA_027011025.1). Lineage (GTDB taxonomy): Bacteria > Campylobacterota > Campylobacteria > Campylobacterales > Sulfurospirillaceae > JAADIZ01. Next base: position 1,464 of record JALVAU010000146.1, read on the forward strand.
TATCTTCCTTGCCTCTTGGTTTATGATTTGCTTTACTTTGTTAAAATTGTACTTTTGAAGCTTTTTTATCCTGTTTTTACAACTCTTTTTACTTAGTACAAATCTGCCAATTCCTAACATATCGGGGTAAGTTTTCTCTATCTTTTCATACTTTTGCAAAAGTAATTCTTGGTTTTTTGCCTCTATTATCACAGCTTTATATTTGTCGTTTTGCAAGCTTTTTGTAAATATTTTGGATAGTTTTAGAAGTTTTGTATTGTGATAATCAAGATTTTTTAGGTTATTGTCAAAACTTAGATTTTTATAGACAAATATCAGCATAACAACTGAAATGGCTGCGATAAGCAAAGGATTGAAGCTCTTTATCTCACTTGGTTTATCTGTCATCGACGGGGCTTTTATATCAAGATATGGAAAAACAAAACTAAAAAGGGCATATGCAACACTAAGTGAAATGACACTAAAAAAAGCAAGCTGAGCAAAAAGCTCGATACTTATAAAACTAAATATCACAAACACTCCGACAGTCGTAAGAAATCCAAAAAATACCCTTCTTTGAAATATCCATTTTTTCTTGGAAAAAAGCCCGTGAAAGTAGTAATGAAACATATAATCGATAGATATGCTCGTGATACTCACACCAAAAACAAGAGCTAAGATATTTATACTCTCAAACATTAGTGATGAAAGTAAAACAGCACTCATGACGGAACTGGCTATGGCTATGATGGCATTGAAAAACAGCTTGTAGTTTCTCAGCACCATAAAGTATAGTATCAAGAGCAATATGCTAGCTATCAACATAATCTTTTGCGCATCTCCCCTTATGTATGCAGAGTTTTCCACAAGAAAATAAAAAGGAGCAAATGAAATGGTGTCGGGATAGTTTTTTAGCAAGGAGTTTATCTTATCGTAAACCACTCTTGCCTGTGCGGCATCTGCTGTGTTTACTGAAGTTTTTGCTTTTATGATATAGCCGTAGTTTTTTAGTTTTAGATATTTCTCTTTGCCTTTAAAGCTTATATGAAAGAGTTCTAATGGGTCATAAGTGTTGATAGGCTCATATAAAACTGAGTTGTAAATCTTGTCATATATCTTTTTTAGTCTGTTTTTTATCTCATCTTTAGAGAGTGGAGTATCATCAAAATCTGCTAACAAATAGTAGTTTTTCTTTATATACTCTCTTAGCTCTGGCGAAATATCCAAAGATGTCTCAACTTTTGAAATTTCGGGGATTTTGGCTAATTTTTTGGATATCTCTTGAAGCTCTTCTATAGACTTTGCATCAAAACCTTTTTTTGAGATGTATATCTCATTTGAGATACCTAGTT
>JALVAU010000147.1 GCA_027011025.1 Campylobacteraceae bacterium
ATATAATATAATACTTAGACATAAGATTATATTATATCCAAAATAAGGAAAAATTATGATAGAACCTTTATATGTGAGGCCTGTAATCGCTATAAATGATTTTCTACCCATATTTCTCTCCGGTGGACTTATTTTATTATTCGGCTCATTTTATGCTGCCATTACTACTCTTGTTAAGATGGAAAAACTTAAAAGAGTATACATGATTGGAGCATATCTGTTTTGGATATTGCAACTCTACTCTACCTATTTTCTAACAATGAAAATCCATAGTCAACCATTTACTGTAAAAGCCATGATTATTGCTATGGTAGCTTATCTAATGGTGCCACATATTTATTATTATCTAATTACAAAATCAGAAGAAAGATATGAAAACTAAAAAAGGAGGACAAATGTCTAGAAAAAAAGTATCCGTTTGGTCGGATAATCGTTTTTGGCAAAGATCTGCCACATGGGTGACAGGTTTTGCTTCAATTTTGCTGATATGGCTAACATTTGATACGATGGGTCAAATAACCATGGGAAATCAAAAAGATATAGATAACCATATAGCAAAAAAAGTTCCATCTGCAACTGTAATCAATTATAAGGTTGAGTACAACATGAATCAGTTTAGAGGTCATGAAGTACCGGTTATTGGTGGAGATGACGGAAAAGGAAATTCTTTATTCAAAGTCAAAGAAAAATTCTTTGGTAGAGATGATTATTCCCAAAAAGAGGCTGATGCTCTCTTGCATCTTGGTAAACTTGCTTCTCAAGCCAAAAACTGTATGGATTGTCATACACTTCTTGGAAATGGAGCATATTATGCACCAGACCTTACAAAAGCTTGGTTAGATCCTGCTTGGGGCAAGGATGGTCCTTTGCAGTCTATGACAGGAAAGAACACAAAAGAGGAGGCTATGGCTGAATTTTTACAAAATCCAGGCAAGTATCCTACACATGCTAGAATGATGCCAAATCTAGGTATTACGCCAAAAGAGGCAAAAGGACTTGTAGCATTTTTAAAACATATGGCTACAATAGATACAAATGGTTTTCCAAGAGGTTTTGGAAAGATTAAGGAAGGAGTAGTTTATGCAAAGTCAAAGTAACTTCAAATACGAATCACAAAAATTAGGAAGTTGGTACTTTACGGTTGCAGTTATACTCTTTGGAGCACAACTTCTTTTAGGTTTGGTTTCTGCCATACAGTTTATATACCCATCATTTCTATATGATATACTTGATTTTTCAATAACAAGAATGGTTCATATAAATGCTCTTGTAGTATGGATGGTATATGCTATGATTGGATCTGTATATTATCTCTTGCCTGATGAAACAGGCATAGAAACAGTAGGGATAGGAATAGGAAAATTACTATTTTGGGTGCTTACCTTAGCTGTTACTATTGTTGTTTTGGTTTATATATTTATACAAGTTGGGCCTGCTAATCAAACTACTATATGGCTTATCACAGAAGGTCGTGAATACATAGAAGCTCCTAGATGGGCTGACATAGGTATAGTTGTAGTAGTACTCGGCTTTTTGGCAAATACATTTCTTACGGCTATGAAAGGAAGAAGAACTGGAATTATGACGGTTATCCTTTCAGATATGATTGCTCTTGCTGGTCTATATCTAGCGGGTATGTATTTTACTGACAATATTTCCATGGATCAATACTGGTGGTGGTGGGTAATTCACCTATGGGTTGAAGCTACTTGGGAAGTTATGGTTGGCGCACTTGCTGCTTATGCACTTATAAAAATTGTTGATGCAAAAAGAGAGATAGTCGAAATGTGGCTTTGGATAGAAGTTGCCATGCTGTTTGGATCTGGAATACTCGGACTTGGGCATCACTATTTCTGGATAGGAACACCTGAATATTGGTGGGAAATCGGTGCACTATTTAGCGCACTAGAGCCTTTACCATTAGTGGGTATGTTTGTACATGTACTATATGACTGGGGAAAAGAGAAGGGTTTAAAAGAGCATACGGGAGCTGATGCGACTTCAAACAATACTCCAGCTCTTATGTGGCTTGTATCAAATGGCTTTGGTAACTTTTTAGGTGCTGGTGTTTGGGGATTTTTCCATACTCTACCACAGGTAAATATCTATACGCACGGTACACAATTTACAGCAGCTCACGGACACCTTGCATTTTTTGGTGCTTATGCAACTATATTGATTGGTATGTTCTATATGGCAATTCAAGGCAAATATGGAATTAAAAAATTAAGAGCTACTTTTGATTCAAAAATGGCAATTTTCCTTATAACTTTTGGTGTCTTAGGAATGACTGTTGCCCTAACTATCGCTGGATATGAGCAGGTTCTCATAGCTAGAGCACAACTTGGCGGAACATGGGATGCATTTTTTGTAGCTCAAAATCAACTATGGATGTCTCAAGCTATGGATTGGAGACTTATCATGGGTGTTGTAACAACTGTAGGATTTTTCTACTTAGTAAAAGATTTACTAACTATAAGTAAAAATCCCCAAAATGTAAAATAAAAGGAGTGAAAAATGATAGAAGCTTTTACAGATATGAATAGTAGTTTTTTTGGATTTTTAAATCAAGGTCCTTTGACTCTGACTATTTTTCTTCATACAGTTATAGTACTTCCAATGTTTTGGATATACTTTCAAGAGAAGAAGAGACTAGAAAGAGAGAACTAGAAAACAAAGCAAGTGTTGATAACAAAATCAACACTTGCTTATATTTTAAAGAAATTATGTATAAAATTTACTTGTTTTTTGTTTTTTAACTTAAAAGTTTTTATAGTTACATTTTTATCGTTTT
>JALVAU010000148.1 GCA_027011025.1 Campylobacteraceae bacterium
AAACCTATTGATTTTATTATGCTAACTCAAATATACGGAGATGCAAATCCAAAATATCAATGGATTGATGATATTGAAATATGGGATGGAATACCTAAGTAAAAATGCCTATATATGAGCATTATCATTTGTAAGTCAATAGCTATTATTAATATTTTAGTTATTATTGCAGGAGCAAAAACCATCCTCCTCTAGTATTCTGTTTTCTTCCTCTAGATTTTTCCTATATTCTTGATATTTTTCCTCTTTTTTAGATATAAATGTGGTTTTTAAGTTGTTCCATTTTAATTCCTGTTTTTTGCTTTGGTTTTGATCCAGATTTGTAGCAAATAGGAAAATAGCAGAGATAAAAAATACAAATACGGATTTTATTACTCCACCAGACAATATCCTAAATATTTGATGTAGTGATTTTGTTCATAATCAAGGCGGATTTTCGCAGGACTTTGCCATTGCTAATTCAAGAAAATCCAACGCAGAGTATGGACAAAAGCACTGCACCCTTCGGGGAGAACGAGATGTGGCAATCTGCACACAAAAAAATCTTTGAATTAGCTAAGGCTAGTACTGCATATTTTTTTGTGCACATCTCACCACATCTCGTTCTCTCAAATATTTGGGATATTGTCTGGTGGAGTAATAACATACGAGAACCTTTATGAAAAGTCTTATGCCCTATTGTATTAAAAGTATGCTATGATTTCACTTATGCAGTTAATATCAATATCAAGTTTGCTTTTTATGTTTATTCCTATCATAATCGTGGGTTTTGTCTATTTTTTGTGGACAAAAAATTTCAAAGAGATTGGTTTGGCAACTTTTAGGATGATTTTACAACTTCTAATCATAGGTTATTTTTTAAGTTATATTTTTCAAAATCAAAATCCTATGATGGGTTTGGGGATTCTTCTTTTTATGATAAGTGTATCTAGTTTTATTGCTCTTAGAAACATAAAGGATAAGAATTTTAACACATACTCAAAAATCTTTATCTCTGTTGCTATTGGTGGCAGTTTTAATCTTGTGTTGGTGCTGTTTTTTGTCTTGGATTTGGATCCATTTTATCAGCCTAGATTTATAATTCCATTAGCAGGAATGATATATGCAAACTCTATGAATGCCTTGTCTTTAGGTGCGGAAAGATTTGAAAATGAGATAAAAACAGGAGATTATATAAGTGCGAGAGCCATCTCCTTTAGAGCCTCTTTGATACCACAGGTAAATGCCTTTTTGGCCGTTGGTTTGGTGTCATTGCCTGGTATGATGACTGGACAAATCCTCTCAGGGGTTAGCCCTATCATAGCAGTAAGATATCAAATAGTAGTGATGGCTATGGTGCTAGGGAGTGCTGGTATGAGTGTGATGATATATCTATATTTACAAGGAAAAAATCGTGGAATTTAAGATAAAAGATAAGCAAAATATCTCAAAATGCTGTTTTGTATGCGGTATTCAAAATACTATAGGATTAAAGGCAAAATTTTATGTTAGTGAAGAAGATGAAACTATAGCTCTTTTTACTCCTAGAAGTGAACTACAAAGTTATCCTGGGGTTATGCATGGTGGAATTAGTGCTACTATCTTGGATGAGACGATCGGCAGAGCTATTATGAATAGATATGGAGAAGATAGTTTTGGAGTTACGATAGAGCTAAATGTAAAATACAAAAAACCTGTGCCAACAGATGTAGAGTTAAGAGTTGTGGGCAGAATCACTAAAGATAGAGGCAGGATATTTGAAGGAGACGGTGAGATATATCTGCCTGATGGTACTATCGCGGTTAGTGCAAGTGGAAAATATCTAAAAAGAGACCTGAAACAAATATCAGACATAGAGTTTACGCAAGAAGAGTGGTTTAAATCTGATGCACAAGATTTGGAAAAAATAGAGATTTAATTTTTTTTTAGATAAAATATAAATAATCATAAGACTTTATAGTCTGCAAAAGGAATTTTTATGGGCAAAATAAATGCAAAAGTATGGAAATTTAAAGATAATATAGATACAGATTTGATCATAGCGGCTAGATATCTAAATACTTCAGAACCTAGTGAATTAGCAAAACATATCATGGAAGATGTAGATCCTGATTTTTTGAATAAAATGAATAGAGGAGATGTGATAGTAGCTGGAGAAAATTTTGGATGTGGAAGTAGCAGAGAGCATGCTCCTATAGCTCTGAAGGCGGCTGGAATCAGTGCAGTTGTAGCAAAAAGTTTTGCTAGAATTTTTTATAGAAATGCTTTCAATATGGGATTGCCTATATTTGAGTTGCCTCAAAGTGATGAGATAAAAGAGGGAGACAGTATAGAGATAGATATGGAGAGTGGAGAGATTAGAAATGGAAATAATACATATAAATTTACCCCAATTCCTCCTTTTATGCAAGAGCTTATAGCAAGTGGTGGCTTAATCAACTATGCCAAGGAAGAGATAAAAAAGGAAAATGTGTGAAAACATATAGTATAGCTGTTATAAAAGGTGATGGGATAGGCCCTGAAATTGTAGATGAAGCCATTAAAGTTTTAGATATAGTGAGTAAAAAAGAGGGATTTGAACTTAAATATAAAGAGTATCTTATGGGCGGATGTGCTTATGAGGCAGTGGGCAACCCTATACCGGATGAGACGATAGAGGGTAGCAAAAACAGTGATGCCATACTATTTGGTTCTATTGGTGGCTATAAATGGGATAATTTACCTAGAGAATTAAAACCTGAGAGTGGATTATTGAAACTAAGAAAAGAGCTTGGACTCTTTGCAAATCTAAGACCGGTAGCTGTTTTTGATGAG
>JALVAU010000149.1 GCA_027011025.1 Campylobacteraceae bacterium
AAATGGTCTAGATATGATACGAAAAATAAGAGAAACCAATACAGATGTACCTATTCTTATATTATCAGCTTACAATGAATCAGATTTTTTTATAGATAGTATCAAGCTAGGCGTTGAGGGGTATCTACTTAAGCCTATAGACATGAAACAGTTTTTAGGAGTTATGTCAAAAGTCGTAGAGAAGTTAGCTCTTAAGAAAGAAGTAGAAAAACATATCCATTTTTTACACCAATATCAAGAAGCAACAGACCGTAGCACTATAGTTTCAAAATCAGATCTTGACGGTATAATTACATATGTAAATGATGAATTTTGCAAAATATCAGGATATAGTAGAGATGAATTAATAGGGAGAAGTCACAATATAACAAGACATCCTGATAATTCACCGTTAATTTATGAAAACCTATGGGATACTATCAAAAATAAAAAAAAGATATATAAGGGTGTTATTAGAAATATCACAAAAAATGGAAAAAGTTACTATGTTAAAATGACTATCAAGCCAATATTGGATATTAATAACAACATAATAGAGTATATTGCTATAAGAGATGATATAACACAAATTATGAATCAAAAAAAACAGTTTGGTGATGCCGTAGAAGCTTTAGATGAGCCGTTAATCGTCTATATGAGACTTGAAGAATTTGATATTCTTGAAGAGTTTTATGATGATAGTACAGTTGAGATGATTCAAGATGAGATAGCTAGTTATCTTGAAAACAATATGCCTAAAACTTGCAATTTTGATAGAGTTTATCGACTCGGAAGTGGTGAATATGCCATGGTTAATGAAACAAACAAATGTCTAAAAAATACGGAAGTTTTTACAAGAGAATTAAAAGCATATCAAGAGAAAATCAGAGAAGATGTAGTATATATTAGTGATGTAGATTATGATATGGCTGTTATTATTAGCTTGGCATATGGAAAAGAGATGGTTTTAGAAGATGCAAAATTGGGAATTAAAAAATTATTAAAAAATAGACAAGATTTCATAATTGCAAATGGTTTGACAATGAAAGAGCAAAATATGGCACAAAGAAACATGGAGACACTCTCTATGATAAAGAGTGCTGTGAATAATTATAGGATAATCTCATATTTTCAACCAATTATTAATAATAAAACTCAAAAAGTAGAAAAATACGAATCATTAGTAAGATTAATAGATGAAGAAGACAAAGTATTATCTCCATTTTTTTTCTTAGAGACTGCAAAAAAAGGAAAATATTATTCACAAATAACCGATATTGTTTTAGAGAATTCATTTAGTGTATTGGAAAAAACAGATAAAGATATTACTATAAATCTATCAGCACTTGATATTGAGAAAAAAGCAACCAGGGAAAAGATTTTTTCTTTACTTAAGAGAAATAGACGAAATACCGGCAGGATTGTATTTGAACTTTTAGAAGATGAGGCAGTAAAAGATTTTAAAGTGATATCAGATTTTATAGATGAAGTAAAAGAGATGGATGTTAAAATAGCAATAGATGATTTCGGCTCTGGGTATTCAAATTTCGAGAGACTTATGGATTACAAACCGGATATCTTAAAGATTGATGGCTCTTTGATAAAAAATATAGAGACAAACAGTTACTCTCTTTCGGTTGTAAAGACTATCATAGCTTTTGCAAAAGAGCAGAATATTAAAACTGTTGGAGAATTTGTAGAAAATAGAGTTATATATGAAATTTTAAGTGATTTAGGTGTTGATTATTCGCAGGGATACTACTTTGGGAAACCCATGATGTTTAAAGATAATAAAAAGGAAGAGTGATAAGCTATGGATATAAATAAACTAGTTAGTGCCACCCAGACTCTGCGGCTTTTATATGTAGAAGACAATCTTGATGCCAGAGAATCTACACTTGGCATGCTTGAGAGTTTCTTTGGTGATATAGTTGTTGCGGTAGATGGAGAAGATGGGCTAGATAAGTTTAATAGCTCTAAAAAGAGTTTTGATATAATCATAACAGATGTAAATATGCCAAAAATGAATGGTTTGGAAATGATAGGGAAGATAAGAGAAAAAGATGACAAAGTATATATAGTGATTATATCAGCTCATAAAGAATCAGGTTATTTCAAAGAAAGCATGAGTGTAGGTGCAAATGAGATTATGCTCAAACCCATAGAGATAGATAAATTTCTATCTCTATTGAGTAGTTTATGTGAAAAAATATAAAAAATATAATATTTTACCCAAGGTGAATATCGGTGTCTAAAAGAAATTTTTTCTTAAATTATGATGATACTCTTATATCCGAAATGTTTAAAAATATCATAATGGGAGCAATTGCTTCAAACATCATTGCACCGATTGTTGTCGCCTATATTCTTTTTGGACTAATACCTCTTTTCGTACTCACTATATGGTTGTGCATTCATATCTTTCTTTTCATATTGAAAATATACTCTTACAAACAATTTATAGCATCCAAAAAAAACAACAATGGTAAAACTAGAAAATTTTTGATAATTTATGCGATAAACGCTTTTATCACAGCATTTTTACTAGGATCAATTGTTATAGTGGGTGTTATCTACAAAGTGCCCAATATAGATATTTTAATGATAAGTATTTTTGCCATAACCGTAAGTGCCGGCTCTATAGGAAGCATAGGCACTGTATTTGTAGTTTTTTTGGGCTTTACATTTTTTTCAATTGCACCTGTTATAGTAGCACTTTGGTATCATGGCGAAGATAATTTTGATACATTTGCTATGGTATTGGTTATATATATGTTTATTCATATGATTTCAGGTATAAAATTTTTC
>JALVAU010000150.1 GCA_027011025.1 Campylobacteraceae bacterium
GGGTTGCAGGGACCCCTGTCCCTGCCACTATAATGGGCTTTTGCTCATTATAGTGTGTAAAATCAGGGAATTAAGTATAATTTTCAATGATATAAGATACAATATTCCTTGGTTGTGTTTTATATGGGAGGTAAAATTGAAAAAAGATATATATGCTTTACATGTAGAGATTACAGACAAGGTAAAAAAGATACTTGAAAAACATAAAGTAGTCTTTCCTGCGTACTACGGTAAATTATTTAATAGCATTGCTCAAAAGCTTGGTGTTGAATTATCCCCAAATGAACTATTTCATCCAGAGATGCTTGATGAAAAGATAGTCAGACACATAATCTCACTAGTAGAGTATTCAAGTGAGGCCATAGAAGCCATGAAGTTAAAAGATGAAGATAAGCTAAATTGTATCATAGAAGAGACTCAAATACTAAGAGAAGAGATCAGAGAGTTGCAACATTTAGTCTATGAGGATAGTTTGACAAAATGTTTTAACAGAAAATGGTTTGAAGATAAATATTTAAATGAAGAAAATACAAAATTTGCAAAAGATGGCATATTGGTATTTGTTGATTTGAATCGACTTAAGAGAATTAATGATGACTATGGGCATTTAGTTGGGGACAAGGTTATAGCGTATCTGGCTCAAAGATTAAAAGACCTAACATCAAATGTAGTTAGGTTTGGTGGTGATGAGTTTCTCTTGATTTGTGAAGATAATGATATGGATATGGTACAAAAGAGATTGGAAGAGACCTATGTATTTTTTAAAAAAACTAAATTTAAAACCAAAAGTGTAGAATTTTATATAACATTTGCATATGGAATTTGTTCTTTTAAGCAGGGTGATTTGTTAAGTAGAGTTATGGATAAAGCAGATCAAAGGATGTATAGATTTAAAGAAGGAGCCAGAAGCACCTAGGTGTTTAATTACGGAGGATTGAAAGTGAGAGGAAACAAAAAGATACTGTCTATTATTTCTGGGATTATGTTGTCATTTTTAGTGACAATTATAGTTGTGTTGGTTATTAATTTTAGAGAATTTACTTTGAGCAAAGAGTTTGATAAAGCTGAGACTATTGCATCTTTGGTAAAAGATGGTCTAACAGCACATATGGTATCAGGAACGATGATACATAGAAAACTTTTCTTAGAAAATGCAAAAAAATCTTCAAATGCTAGAGATATATGGATATTTAGAACAAAAAAAGTAACTGATTTGTTTGGAAAAGGGTTTAAAAATGAAACGCTAAGAGATGTGATAGATAAAGAAGTCATAAAAAGCGGAAAAATCCAAACAACTTTAAATGAAGATTTAATAAATCCAACTTTGCGTATTACGATACCATATATAGCAACATCAAATTCAAATCCAGACTGTTTAACTTGCCATACAAATGCAAAAGAGGGTGATGTATTAGGTGGAATAAGCATGGTGTTTGATATTGAAAATGCAAGAATAGGCGGTATTGTTACTATATTGAAGATTATCGGGATATCATTAATCTTTATAATGATTTTTGTACTTATAACAAATAGGTTTTTGAAGCCATATGTAGGTGCTTTGATGAGTATAAAAGAGTCACTTAAGAAAGCTAGTGAGGGTGATTATTCTTCGAGAATTAAGACAGACGGCAATGATGAATCAACAGAGGCTTTTAGATGGTTAAATACACTATTTGAGAAATTAGAAGATACAATTAACTCTATAGAGAAAAATATCTCACTTTTTGTTTCAGATAGAAGACAAAAGTTCAATGACCCTCTTGAAAAGGCAAAATATGTTATAGAAGATATAGCTACTTTGTATAAGTTTAAAAGAACTATAGAGCAAGATATCTCAAAAGATGTTATATATCAGAGGTTGGTTAGAATTTTCAAAGAAAAGTTGCATGTTGCAGATCTTTCACTCTATGAGGTTGATATAAAAAAAGATATTAGAGTGTTGATATATGATGATACACCTGAAAAATTTTGTGAAAAAGCCAATAAGCTAACACATATAAGATGTCGAGCATATAGAACAAACTCAATAATTGCAAGCGATGATTTTGAAAATATTTGTCAAGTTTGTAAAACAGACAAAGAGTATCTGTGTATAAATTTGGTTTTAAATATAAAACCAGAAAACGAAGAAGAGTTATTTGAAAATAAAAAAGCCATAGGTTATATAAAAAATTACCTAGAATCTGCCAGACCGGTTTTGCAAAATAAGATTTTAACCCAAATATTGCAAAGATCAAATATGATAGATGGTCTAACACAGATTTTTAATCGTAAATATCTTGATGTTTTCATGGATACAAAAATTAAAAATTACAAAGAGTATTCACTAGCCATGATAGATATAGACTACTTCAAAAAAGTCAACGATACTTTTGGACATGATGCAGGAGATATTGTCTTGAAAGGACTCTCAGATATATTTAAAAAATCCATTGCCAAAGATGATATAGCCTTTAGATTTGGCGGAGAGGAGTTTTTAATCTTTATATCAAACCCTAAAAATGCAATAAAAACTATACAGAAGATAAAAGATGATTTTGAAAATAAAACATTTAATCTAAATGGTGAAAATCTAAACAAAACACTAAGTGCCGGCATAGCCTGTTATAATAACGACAACTCAAGTCCATGGCAAATCATCAAATATGCAGATGTTGCCATGTATGAAGCAAAAAATAGCGGAAGAAATAGAATTGTTTTGTATAAAGATATGGAAAAAGAAAAAACAAATCTAAAAGACAGTGGTGAATACTGAGGTAT
>JALVAU010000151.1 GCA_027011025.1 Campylobacteraceae bacterium
ACAATCAGTTTCTAAAAATAGCATACAATATAGCATACTACCACCACGAAAGATGGGATGGTACCGGATACCCTTGCGGAATCAAAAAAACCCAGATTCCGCTAGAGGCTAGAATGATGGCGTTGGTAGATGTTTATGATGCTCTAATAAGCAAAAGATGCTATAAGCTATCTTTTGGTTTTAAAGAGTCAGAAGAGATAATAATCAAAGGAAAAGGAACTCACTTTGACCCAACTCTAGTAGAAGCTTTTTTAGAATTAAAATATAAATTTAGAGAAATAGCAACATCTATACAGTAAATCCGATTGCTTCTTTAACATGTATCTGAATGCGAAGAAGAGTACTCTACCCTGTTTCTTCCGCTATTTTTTGCTAAATAGAGCATTTTATCCGCTCTTTTAATGGCTTTTTCCAGTGATTTGCATTCGTCTGGGTCTGTATTTACCCCTATTGAGATTGTAATCTGAAGGCTTAAGTCATTATCTACTCTTAGGTTTTCTTTGGATATATTTTTGCGGATTCTTTCTGCTATTTTCATAACTTCTTTTCTATTTCTTCTCCATCTCAATAGTATCAAAAACTCTTCCCCTCCATACCTAATCACTCTATCTTCCAATCTAGTCTCATTTACTATTTTCTTTGCAATAGAACTTAAAACAATATCTCCAATATCATGACCATAGCTATCATTAATAGACTTGAAATGGTCTATATCCAACATCATAATTGCTACTTTATTAAGATTGATACTGCCAGAAATCTCTTTTAAATAGTTTCTATTATAGAGTCTAGTTAGAGTATCTATGGTGCTTCTTTTTCTCTCCTTGTAAAACATATACATTTGGATAATGATAAGTAAAATAATTATGGTTAAAACAGATATAAAGAATCTTAAAAAGCTATATAGTGGCATCAAAAATCTCTTTAAATTATCATACTCTTTTGTTGAAATATCCAGCACAAGCACCAACTTAGTTAAACCTTCAATCTCTATAGGCTGCAAGAAAGTGACCCATAATCCATCTGCTTTTTCTTGAATACCATAAACAAAATGTTTTGATTGAAAGCTTTGTTTCCATATTTTACCAAGCAAAGGTAAAAATCTCTGACCAAATTCTCCTTTATCCTTGCCTGATGAGCCATCTAGTAAATATCGATACTCATTTTTCTCATCTTTATATATAACATATATGTATTTAAACTCTTCAGTTATGTAAAGTGATAAAAAATTTGATAATTTCTTCCTAAGATTGGCATTTTCAAAAATTTGTGAAAAATCTTCTGCCTTATATGTTTTTATATGTGTGGTAATTTTCTCTGACAAGGCTTTTGCCCGATTTAATTCTATCTTATTTATCTCTAAGTTTGTTTTATCTATCACTCTGTGAAATTGAAAATACAATCCGGCAATCATAACGATAAAAACTACAGCTATAAGAGCAAAAAAGAGATTTTTTGAAAATAAAAGTCTAGACATCAATGCGATCTATCACTCAACATATTTGTTAAACTCCCTAGATAATTTAATGCCAAGTTTTTCTAGCTGTTTTTTTCTAAATATGATATTTGGTCTGCCTTTTTGCCAAAAAAATGCACCGACTACCATAGGCGAATGCCTATATAGATAGTATGAAGTAGCAAATACCAAACCTGTTTTACACTTCATATTTATATCTTCTACCTTTGAAGTAAAAACAATATCAGCTTTACTGCAAGAGACAAATTTCAAAGATTTTGCATATTTCCTAGAACTATTCAAATCTTTATCATCTAGGCATACATTTAGACTGTTCTTATCCACAAGTGCGTGTGCTATAGTTGAAAGTATTTTTGCTTGAAGCCGTCCTATATCCGACGAGAGTAAAGATGAAATGGTGAAGATAGTCAATAATAGTATTTTCAAAACTGATACTCCAAACCAAGCCAGATTCTTCTATCAAATACTGAAATGTCATTTAGAGATGTTGCTTGATGTGTTATAAGGTTTACTCTGTAGTAGTTTGTTTTCAAAGCATCCTTAAAAAGATTTTCACCTTTTATATAAAAAGAGAGATTTTTAGAGTATGGATATGTCAGTGTCGTATTGTAATTCCAACCTGCTGGCAGATCTCTATATCCATCTCTATAAGAGAGGCTATTATATGTATCTATCTTTCCAATTTTTTTAAAAAGGGCTATATAGCCACCATATTTATTGATATACCTATCAGAACTATTAACACCATAATCCTCAAATACAACCCAAGCATTAAAATCTATCTTATCGATATCATTAAGCATATATACATTTCTAAAAGATATGGAGTTAAAAACCATTTTAGAGTTAGAGTTTTTAAAACTGCTTAAATCATAGTATATGGAATTTTTATCTGATATACTTGAAAAGAGCAGAGAAGTTGTCATATTTTTATTTTTCCATATAGATTTGGTAGATATAGCATATGCCTTTTCAGAATCTAAATCATCCTGAGGAACAGGTAATGAATCATTTCCCAAAAGCATATAGGGGGTAGGTCTAAATTTTCCATAAAACAAAAATGACTTTTGGGTAAAATCTCCTACATGATATATATGCCCTACTCTCACGCCATATATATTGTCACTCTTAACTCTACCATCTTCAAAATATCTCTCCGCACTAAGAGATAAAACAAACCTATTTTTTTGATTGATCAAATAATCCATCTCGGTAAAGACAGATACTATATTTTCATAATTATAGTTATCATTTTTAAATACAAAAC
>JALVAU010000152.1 GCA_027011025.1 Campylobacteraceae bacterium
AGCCATAAGTTTTATTCAATTTTATGACAAAATAAGTAAAATTATTCTCGACATAAATCGCTTATAAGAGGAAAATTTGACATCTTGTAGTTATTACAATATAATTACAAAAAAAGGAGATGCCTACCATGACAATGCTTACTAAAATTGGTAACTCACAAGGAATCAGGATTCCAAAACCTATCGTAAAACAAGCAAATCTGCAAAATTGTGAGATTGAATTTGAAGTTACTAAAAACGGTTTGCTATTAAAACCGGTCAGAAAAGTTGTTAGAAAAAATTGGGAGAAAAATATCAAAGATTTTCTTTCTAAAGAAGCAAAGGATGAAGCCATTTTAAATGATATGCTTGATGATAGTGATTTGGAAAGTTGGGAGTGGTAGTTGAAAATAGAAAGATTTGACATAGTCTTAGTAAAACTAAATCCTACGGTTGGACATGAGATACAAAAAACTAGACCTTGCATAGTTGTTTCTCCAAATGAAATAAATATGCTGAAAACAGCAATAATTGCACCATTAACAAGCAGAGGATTTAATTTTGTTTTCAGACCAAAGATATGCTTTCAAGAAAAAGATGGATTAGTTTTATTAGACCAAATTAGAGCTGTAGATAAAAGTAGGATTGCTAAAAAGATAGGCAAAGTAGAAAAAGAAAAAGCTAAAGAGATTTCAGAAATTCTAGTGGAAATGTTTAGAGAATAAAGTAGCTTGTTCTCTTTATTCTTGCTATGGCTAATCTTTGGCAGTTTTTATGTAATAAAATTTGCAGTAACACTATTTTGCCTTGTTTTTCATCTTTCTTTAGCGTTGAAGCACATAAACAGTGTCAGACATTTACTTTTAACTAAAAAATATCTACATGTAGAGTCTATAAAAAAAGCAAGGCTAAAAAAGTAAAGTTCTTGACTTATGTGTGTTAAAAGATGTATAATTATGCACATAAAAGGAGAAAATAGCATGAATACAGCAAGATTAAATATAACTATTCCAGCGTCTCTTAATGATGATATTACTCGCTATTCGCAAGAGTTAAATGAAAAGAAGAGTCATTTGATATCTTCTGCACTTGATATGTATTTTGATTATTTGGATTTAAAGGTAGCAGAAAAAAGGGCAGTGGATGGAGAGTCTCCTATACCTTTTGATGACTTTTTTGAAGACTTAAAGTCAGATGTATAGCATAGAGTTTAATCGTAGTGTAAGAAGAGATTTTAAGCATATAAACAAATCGAATATTCTATTCATTCAAGATAGTTTAAAAGAATTTGCTAAAAATTTCAGTAATTCTTACGAATTATCCTTGATGCAAAAGGGAAAGATAAAAAAGCTAAAAGGACAAATAGAAGAGCTATATCGCTTGAGACTTCGCTCCTACAGAGTCATATATAAAAAGTATAATGATAGATTAGTGATTTTAGTGCTTCATATAACTACTCGTGAAAATGCCTATAGATAGGTGTTGGCATTATCATTTCTGTAGTCTAATAGTGCCTTAAGCCCGACTATTTCTTCCTCTACTTCTCGGTGAGCGTGAAGAGGTTGGCTTGTTGCCTTTTTGTGGAGTTCTTGCTCTTTTTGCGTTTCTTGAGTTACCTTTTTTCTTTATTGGTTCCGGTTTTATGGTGGGGTCTGGTTCAAATCCTTCTACTATCTCGCTTGGGATTTTATTTTTTATGAGTTTTTCTATATCTTTTAAATATTGGAATTCATCTACGCATACTAAAGAAACGGCTATGCCTTCGCTACCTGCTCGCCCTGTTCTTCCTATGCGGTGGATATAGTCCTCACTTATATTTGGAAGTTCAAAGTTTACTACATAAGGGAGTTGATCTATGTCGATGCCACGGGCGGCTATGTCAGTTGCGACCAAAACTCGCACGGAACCTGCTTTGAAGTCTGCCAATGCCCTTGTCCTTGCTCCTTGGCTTTTATTTCCATGGATTGCGGCTGAGCTGATACCGTCTTTTTCAAGCTGTCCGCTTAATTTATTCGCTCCGTGTTTTGTTCTCATGAATACTAAGACTTGTTTCCAGTTTTGCTTTTTGATTAAATGAGATAGAAGCTCTCTCTTCCTTGCTTTGTCAACTGGGTGAACCAGCTGTTCTACTAGCTGCGAAGCTGTGTTTCTTCTGGCTACTTCTATAAGTTTTGGGGAGTTTAGCAGATTGTCTGCTAGTTTTTTTATATCGTTTGAAAATGTTGCTGAAAAGAGTAAGCTTTGTCTCTTTTTTGGCAAAAGTGCGAGTATCTTTTTGATGTCGTGTATGAATCCCATATCTAGCATTCTATCTGCTTCATCAAGCACTAAGAACTCTACTCTTGAGAGATTTATAGTTCTTCTTCCTATATGGTCCAAAAGTCTGCCCGGAGTTGCAACTACTACATCCACTCCTCTTCTGAGGTTTCCTATTTGAGGGTTTATACCAACTCCACCAAAGATGACAGCAGATGTGTAAGGTAAGTATTTTCCATACTCTTTTACACTTTCATAAACTTGAGTTGCAAGTTCTCTAGTAGGAGTAAGTACAAGTACTCGAACGGGGCGTTTTCCTTTTGAGCCGGCGTGTTCACCAAGAAGCTCTAAAATAGGCAGAGTAAAACCGGCAGTTTTTCCCGTGCCTGTTTGTGCTCCGGCTAAAACATCTTTTTTTGAGAGTATAATCGGAATTGCTTGTTTTTGTATAGGAGTTGGCTCGCTATAACCTTGTTCTTGGATTGCTTTTAAAATAGGTTTAGATAAAC
>JALVAU010000153.1 GCA_027011025.1 Campylobacteraceae bacterium
GTTTAATTCCATGCCAAAAATTTTACACTATAAAAGGTTTATTTAACCTTTATTTAAAAATTTGATACTATACTTCGGAAGATATAATTTTTAGGAAAAAATATGAAGAATTTAAGTAAATATATAGACCATACGCTTTTAAAAGCAGATGCAACTTTGCAAGAGATAGAAGTACTGTGCCAAGAAGCGAAAAAATATAATTTTTGTAGTGTATGTGTCAATAGCTCTTATGCTAAAGATGCATTCTCTTTTTTAGATGGAAGTGATATTAAACTCTGTTGTGTTGTTGGTTTCCCTCTTGGTGCTATGAGTAGCGTTGCTAAAGCCTGTGAAGCAAAAAAGGCGATAGAAGATGGTGCTAGCGAGATAGACATGGTTATAAATGTTGGATATCTCAAATCAAAGCTTATGCAAAGAGTGAAACAAGATATCGAACTTTTACGCTCTACATGTAGAGGTGTTACCTTGAAAGTAATCTTAGAAACCGCACTTTTAAATAAAGATGAGATTAAAGAAGTATGTCAGATATGCAAAGATATCAAAGTTGATTTTGTAAAAACTTCTACAGGTTTCAGCTCAAGAGGTGCAAGCATCGAAGATGTAAAGATTATGAAAAGTGTAGTGGGTGATGCTGTGAGGATAAAAGCATCTGGTGGTATAAGAAGTTATGAAGATGCGATAAATATGATAAATGCAGGGGCAAGCAGACTTGGAGCTAGTTCTGGTGTGGCGATTATACAAGGCAGTGTTGCAAAGGATAGCTACTGATGAAAAAAGTTATTTGGTTGGTTATGGACTCATTTGGCATTGGTAATGCAAGTGACGCAGATAAATTTGGTGATGTTGGTGCTGATACTTTGGGCAATATCGCTAAAAATTACAAACTTACACTTCCAAATATGAGCTCACTAGGACTCCTAAAAGCATATGAGCAAAATAACCAAAAAGCTCTACAAGTTAAAGGCGAAAAAGAACTTTTGCAAGGAGTATTTTATGGCTCGGCAAAAGAGCTATCAAAAGGAAAAGATACACTCTCAGGTCATTGGGAAATGGCAGGTACTTTAATGGATGTACAGATGAAATTTTTTGAAGAGACAATTCCCGCTTTTCCAAAAGAACTTACTGACGAGATTATACAAAAAAGTGGCATCAAGGGCATCCTTGGGAACAGACATGCAAGTGGTGTAGAGATAATCAACACTTTGGGTAGTGAGCATATTAAAACACTCAAACCTATATTTTATACTAGTGCAGACTCAGTTATACAAATAGCAGCGCATGAAGAGTGTTTTGGCTTGGAAAAACTTTATAAGCTTTGTGAAATAGTACGCGAAATTGCAAATGCCTGGGGCGTTGGTCGTGTCATAGCAAGGCCATTTCTAGGAGATGAAAAGAGAGGATTTGAGAGAACAGTAAATAGGCATGATTACTCTATCAGAGCAAGTGGAAAATCTGTATTGGAGATAGCAAAAGAGGGTGGTAAAGAAGTAGTAGGCGTTGGAAAGATTTCAGATATATTTGGAGGTCATGGCATCAGTAAGAAAAGAGTAGCTTATAAGCTAGACGGTCTTTTTGATGCAACACTTGATGAAGTGAGAAAATTACAAAAAGAGGGTATAGTTTATACTAATTTTGTGGATTTTGATATGGAGTATGGACACAGAAGAGATGTAGAAGGATATGCAAAAGGGCTAGAATATTTTGATGGCAGACTCCCTGAACTCTTAGAGAGTATGAGTAATGATGACCTGCTCATAATAACAGCCGACCATGGATGTGATCCTACCTTTAAAGGAACTGATCATACAAGAGAAAATGTTCCTATTTTTGGTTTGTTTAAAAACAGTAAAATTGGAAGTATAGGGGTGCGAGATACTTTTGCCGATATGGGTGCAAGTATTGCCAAGTTTTTAGATTTGCCAAACACAAAGCTTGGCAAATCATTTATATAGCTTCTAATGCTATTTTAATCATATTATCAAAAGTAGTTTCTCTCTGTTTTGATGAGGTTGATTCTCCAGAAAGAAGGTGGTCAGATATACTGAGTATGCAAGCTGCCTTCTTTTCTAATGCCTTTGCATTGCAAAATAGTGCTGTCGCTTCCATTTCAACACAATCTGCACCAGTTATTTTGATAGTTTCATCTAAATCTCTACTAGAGTAAAACACATCAGTCGAATGAACTCTTGCAACCTTTAAAGGGATGTTCAGTTTATTGGCACTTTTTTGTAAGGCTTCATTGGTTTCCTTGGATGAAAAAGTAATATGTGTATCATCACCGGTTACTAGTTGTGAATAATTAGTCCCGTCACTATATGCTTCACTAGCTAATACTACATCATAGATGCTTAATTCTTTTACATAAGCTCCACTTGAACCTACCCGAATAATAGTATCTACATCATAAAATTTATATAGTTCATATGAGTAAATTCCAATCGATGGAATACCCATGCCAGAACCGCAAATAGAAACTTTTTTTCCATTATACTCACCACTAAACATGAGCATATTGCGAACACTACTAACTTCTTTTACATTTGTCAAATACTTATTTGCGATATATTTTGCTCGAAGTGGGTCTCCAGGCATCAAAACAGTTTTTGCGATTTCACCTTTTTTGGCTTCGATATGTGGTGTCATTCATTTTCCTTTGATAGAGTAATAAGGTCAGTTATAATAACTGATCTTACCCACTAAACACATATCTGAGTGGTATAAGTTGCTTACAAGTGCTAGGCAG
>JALVAU010000154.1 GCA_027011025.1 Campylobacteraceae bacterium
TAAAGTATCATCTGGCTTCGTTAGATTTTTTCACCTTAGCTTTAGCTAGGCTTTCAAAAATCTGCCTCGCATATGACACTTTCTCTTTTTGCTCAGATATGTGTTTAGTGCGTAAAGTCAGATATTATTTTTATTTTAGCAGATATAAGGAAAAAAAATGTTTAAAAGATTTAGAAGATTGAGAATTAATAAAAATTTAAGAGATTTAGTGCAAGAAACAAGATTAAGTATGGATGATTTTATATACCCTTTGTTTGTTAAAAATGGAGATGCTTTTAAAAAAGAGATAGACTCTATGCCTGGTGTTTTTCAGATGAGCATTGATGAGATACTAAAAGAGTGCAAAGTTTTAAAAGAGTTGGGTATCTACTCTATTATTTTGTTTGGAATTCCAGATGTTAAAGATAGTATAGGCAGTGATGCCTTATGCGATCATGGAGTGGTAGCAAATGCCATAAGAGCGATAAAGGAAGAGCATCCAGATATGTTTGTTGTGAGTGATTTGTGCTTTTGCGAATTTACGGATCATGGACATTGCGGTATATTGGATATGGAGCACGAAACAGTTGATAATGATGCTACTTTGGAGATTTTGGGGAAACAAGCACTCGTACATGCAAAAGCTGGAGTTGATATGATAGCGCCAAGTGGTATGATGGATGGTATGATAACAGCTTTGAGAGATGCGCTAGATGCTCAAGGATATATAAATCTTCCAATCATGAGCTACTCTACAAAATTTGCTAGTGCATATTATGGTCCATTTAGAGATGTAGCAGAGTCAGCCCCTAGTTTCGGCGATAGAAGAAGCTATCAAATGAATCCTGCAAACAGAAGAGAAGCGATAGCAGAATCTGTAGAAGATGAGATGGAGGGAGCAGATATACTTATGGTAAAACCTGCCCTTGCGTATATGGATATCATTAGAGATGTAAGAAATGCAACTACGACTCCTTTAGCAGTATATAATGTCAGTGGAGAGTACTCTATGTTGAAATTTGCAGGAAAAGCCGGTTTGATTGATTATGATAGAGTAATGATGGAGACTATGATAGGATTTAAAAGAGCTGGCGCAGATATAATAATAAGCTACCATGCCAAAGAGGTAGCTAAGATTTTAAAGAAAGGATAAACTATGCGACATTTTTTATCACTATATGATTTTACAAAAGAGGAAATTTTAGAGATTATTGAATTAGGAATTAAGATCAAAAAAGAGGCAAAAGTTAAAAATTACATACCCTATCTCCAAAACCAATCTTTAGGGATGCTCTTTGAAAAAAGCAGTACTAGAACAAGGATAAGTTTTGAAGTTGGCATTCATCAGCTTGGAGGTCAAGGACTCTTTCTCTCCTCAAATGATTTACAACTTGGACGAGGAGAGCCTATGAAGGATTCAGCTCGTGTGATCAGTCGAATGGTAGATATGGTGATGATTAGGACATACTCACAAGATATACTAGATGAGTTTGCAGCTTATTCAAAAGTGCCGATAATAAACGGCTTGACAGACAAGTACCATCCTGTACAGCTGTTGGCAGATTATTTAACTATGATAGAGTATGGCAAAGATGAAAATCCTGTTGTTGCTTATGTTGGAGATGGTAACAATATGACTCACTCGTGGATGATGTTAGCCGGAAAGCTAGGGTTTGAGTTAAGAGTTGCTACTCCAAAAGGGTATGGTCCTTGGCAGGAAATCATAGATGATGCAAAGATGCTTTGTGAGCAGAGTGGAGGAAAGATTATATATACCCATGATCCGCAAGAGGCAGTCAAAAATGCTGATGTTGTTACAACTGATACTTGGGTTTCTATGGGTCAAGAAGATGAAAAAGAGCAAAGAATTAGTGATTTTAGAGGGTACATAGTAGATGCCAAGCTGATGGCGAAAGCCAAAGATGATGCTATATTTTTACACTGTTTGCCTGCTTATCGGGGTTATGAAGTGAGTGAAGAGATACTTGAAAAATATGCAAATATTGTATTTGATGAGGCAGAAAATAGACTGCATGCACAAAAAGGTTTGATGGTTTGGTTGGATGAAAAGAGGTAGTATGACAAAAGAGCTTAATATATTTGAAAAAATTGAAGGTATAGACGAATATCTTAGTGAAAATCAAAAACATGAAACCGTCATAGAGATTAAAGAGAGTGATGATCCAAATAAGAAGATATTGGATCTTAAAAGTGGAGATTGGGGCGATAAAGAACCATGGTTTATCATAGATGAAAACCAAAAGATGCATACAATGGTATCAATCGATACTATGCATAAACTAATAGAAAATTTTAGACAACTTCAAAAAGATAATTTTGATTTAAAACTAGAAAAAACAATTTTGCAATATGTTCCGATAGACTATCAAGATGTCTGGACGGTAGCTATGGATGAGATAAAAAATATAGCCTCTAATAGCAGTAAAAAAAGTCTAAATATAGATTTGGAAAAATTATTAAGAAAGATAAAAAAAGATCATCCAAACCTATTTTTAAATTTGCAAGATCTATTTGCCAATCAAATAATTCAGTAAGTAAAAAATTTTAAATGCCATTTATGGGCAGAGGGGACAGTTAAATGAAACAATACAGAGCGACAGCTCGTGCTTTAGCACATAAAAATAGCAATTTCTTGGCGACAGCCAAAGCTTTAGTCGCGAGGAATTTTGCTTGGGCTTTGCCCAAACAAAAGGGGACAATAAAATGAAACAATACAGAGCGACAGCTCGTGCTTTAGTGG
>JALVAU010000155.1 GCA_027011025.1 Campylobacteraceae bacterium
GATATAGACAGGCTGGTTAAAGTCTTGCACCATTTAAGAGATCTAGGTAATAGTGTATTGGTTATTGAGCATAATATGGATATAATAAAAAATAGTGATTTTGTGATAGATATGGGTCCGGAGGGTGGAAACTATGGTGGAAAAATAGTAGCTATGGGCACACCACAAGAGTTAGCAAAAAATCATCAAAAAACAAAAAGTTTCACAGGAAAATTTTTAGCAAAAGAGTTAAGGAGTAAAAATGGTAAATGATATTGCAGATAGGATAAAGGCTCTTCCTCCTCTTCCTAAGAGTTTTGCACAGGTAAATAGTGTATGTTCAAATCCAAATAGTGGTATAGGTGATTTGGCAAAGGTAATTGAGTCTGATCCAATGCTAGTAGCAAACCTTTTGAAAATTGCAAATTCACCTCTTTATAGTTTTAATAAAGAGATTAAGAGCGTGCTTCAAGCAATCTCTCTTTTTGGTATGTCAACTACCAAATCCTTGGTTACGAGCATATCTGTCAAAAAGCTTTTAAATGTGGATATGGAACCTTATGGTGTTACGCCCCAAGAGTTTGTAGATATATCTGCCCTGCAGAGTTCTTTGGTGGTGAAATGGTATAAAAAGATAGATTCTAGCAGAATCGATGAGCTCTTTTTGGCAGCACTCCTACAAGATACAGGAAAGATACTGATCGCTGATGAAGTAGTCAGAAATGATGAGGTATATCAATTTAAATCAGAGATAGAGACTGCTTATGATGTTTCGGTTGTAGAGAGAATGTATGTAGATGCTACGACTGCTGATGTAACTTCTGAGATATTTGAGCACTGGGGGTTTGAGGATAAAATGGTAAAAATGATAAGATTTTCAGATGACTACAATCAGGCCCAAGATCTTAGAGCCTATTCCCTTGTTTTAAAGATACTAAAAACTGCTGTTCCTATAAATGCGCCATTAAGCCAAAGAAGTATAAATATGGCTGTGGCTATCTTAGAAAAAGAGGGTATGGATACAGAGTTATTTTTGCAAACGGTTGATGGAATGAAAAATTGAAAACTTTAACCGTTATAGATACATTTGGATTTTTTTTTAGAAACTATTTTGCTCTGCCAAATCTTAAAAACAAAGAGGGTTTTCCCACAGGACTTTTAACGGGATTTGCAAATTTTATATTTTCACTCAAAAATGAATTAGGAAGCGACTATATATTGTTCGCTCTTGATGCAAAAGGTAAAACTTTTAGACATGAGATAGATCCTAACTATAAAGCAACCAGACCAGAGGCTCCACAAGATTTAAAAAAACAACTCTCCGTAGCAATCTCATGGATAGAGAAGATGGGATTTAAGTGCTACTCAAAAGAGGGTTATGAGGCAGATGATGTGATAGCCTCTGCTGTTGGGTTTGCAAAAAAAAATGATATAAAAGTACGCATAGTCAGCCATGACAAGGATTTGTATCAACTTATAGATGATGATATAGTCACACTTTATGACCCCATTAAAAAAATAGATATAAATGAACAAAAGTGTTATGAAAAATTTGGTGTACTACCGAGCAAAATAGGAGACTATCTAAGTATTGTCGGTGATAGCGCAGACAATATACCGGGGGTAAAAGGGATAGGTGCAAAGGGAGCAAAGACTCTGCTTGAGGAATTTGTCTCTCTTGAAGATATATATGAGCATATAGACAAAGTGAGAAACCCAAGGGCACAAAAACTCTTGCTCGAGAGTAAAAATAGTGCTTTTTTGAGTAAAAAACTAGTGACTCTTTATGGTGATTTGGATATATCAGATAAGTTTGAAAGTTTCTATTTTCCTCCAAATCAGCCTTTGGCAAAAATTGTTGATGAATTGCAAAAGTATGAACTAAAAAATATACTAAAAAAGATAGACATATCTCCACCAAAAGAGGAGAAAAAGCAGATTGGTTTTGAAGCGATTTTATTAGATACTCCAAAGAAGCTTTTTGTGGTATTGGAGAGAGTTGAAAAAGGTATGCTCTTAGCTTTTGATACGGAGACAGACTCACTAGATGCTTATAGTGCCAAGATTGTCGGCTTCTCTTTTGCTCTAAATGAGCAAGAGGCATACTATGTTCCTTTGTCTCACAGCTACTTGGGAGTTGGAGAGCAGATAGGCATGAGTGATGCTAAAAAAGCACTCGAAAAACTCTTTACATGTAGAGTGGTCGGACAGAATTTAAAATTTGATTTAGCTGTTATAGAAAATAACTTTGGTATCAGCTTTGATATCTATGCAGATACTATGATTTTAGCCTGGCTTTTAAATCCTGAAAAAACTATAGGACTTGATGCTCTTGCTTTGAGATTTTTTAACCACTCCATGGTGAAATTTAAAGATACAGTCAAAAGAGGTGAAACATTTGCTTCGGTTGATATAGAGGCTGCGTGTAATTATGCAAGTGAAGATGCATGGATGACACTGAGAGTCTATAATAAAATCATAGATTTTTTAGAGCCAAATATGCTTGAACTTGCCAAGGGATTAGAGTTTCCTTTCATAAAAACTCTTTTGAGCATGGAAAAAGAGGGCATAAAGATAGATACTAGGTATTTTGAAATTTTACTAAAAAGAAGTCTAGGTGTCATAGAGAGACTAAGAAGCGAGATTTTTCAACTTAGCGGTTTAGAATTTAATATAAATTCAACCAAGCAGTTGGGAAAAGTTCTCTTTGAAGATTTGAAGCTAAGAGTAGTAAAAAAGACAAAAACAGGGTATAGCAC
>JALVAU010000156.1 GCA_027011025.1 Campylobacteraceae bacterium
AAAATTTTTATCTTATATGCTTGGAATTGCCAGTTTTGCACAACTTATAATAGCTTTTTCATCTGATTCTTCTATAAAGGTTGTTTTTGCAAGAGATCCGAAAAAATTCTTTATACTTATATTATTTCTGATAATATATGTATGGATAATGAGATATCTTGGATTTATCATATCTACTCTAATTTTTCTGCCACTAACGATGAGATATATGGGATATAGTAAATTTAGAAAATCCATCATAATATCGGCTGGAATCACACTATTTGTATATGTTTTATTTGTTCAACTGTTTCAAATACAACTCCCTGAAGCAACTATAATATTTGGAGCCTCATTATGATTATATTAGATGCACTGCACGCTGTT
Organism: Campylobacteraceae bacterium; assembly: GCA_027011025.1. Lineage (GTDB taxonomy): Bacteria > Campylobacterota > Campylobacteria > Campylobacterales > Sulfurospirillaceae > JAADIZ01. Next base: position 367 of record JALVAU010000156.1, read on the forward strand.
ATGTCTATAAATGTATTGACAGCTGTTACGATTGGCTCAATTTCTGGTATTATTATAGGTGGTATGCCAGGACTTACTGCAACCATGGCAGTAGCTCTTTTGATACCTATAACATTCTCTTTTTCACCATTAATTGGACTCTCCTTGATGGGTGGCGTCTATGCTGGTGCGATGTACGGTGGCTCAATAGCGGCTATACTTTTATCAACACCGGGTACTCCGGCAGCTGCTGCAACTGCAATAGAAGGGTATCCCCTCACAAAGCAGGGTAAAGGTGGTTTAGCTCTAAAAGTTTCTGTAATAGCAAGTTTCATAGGTGGAACATTTTCTGTGGTAGTCCTGCTTTTAGTTTCTCCACTTTTGGCTCAATTTGCCTTAAAATTTGGTCCACCTGAGTATTTTTTACTAGCACTTATGGGTTTAACGGGCGTGATTTCTGTCTCAAGCGGAGGATTAGCAAAAGGTATAATGTCAGGACTCATAGGGTTGATTATAGCTTTGATTGGGACTGATGCCATGAGTGGAATGCTCAGATATACATTTGGAGTAGTAGAACTCTATGAGGGTGTATCCTTTATGCCAGCGCTCATCGGTATGTTTTCAATCGCACAAATGCTTGCACTTACTAGTGAAAAAAGGATAGCAAATGATGATATCGACCTCTCTAGCATAAAAAGAGAAAAAATGCCAAAAGGCATGGCACCTTTTATAGCATTAGGTACTGCTGTTGGAACTCTTGTTGGGATAATCCCCGGAGAAGGTGCTACAATAGCAGCTTTTGTATCTTACAATATGGCAAAACAAAAATCAAAATTTAAAAAACTCTTTGGTAAAGGAAATCCAGAAGGAATTGCGGCAGCAGAGAGTGGAAATAATGCTTGTGTAGGTGGTTCTCTTGTCCCACTTCTAACTCTAGGAATTCCAGGCAATACAGTTTCAGCTGCTCTCATGGGAGGTCTTATGATACAAGGGCTCATACCCGGACCTGAACTGTTTACAAAATATGGACAGATTACTTACGGATTTATCTTGTCTCTATTTATAGCAAATATAGTGTTTTTGATTGTGGGTCTATTTTTTGCTCCATATTTTGCAAGAATTGCTCTTATACCGGCTTCTATACTCATAGCTGCTATTAGTGTATTTGCCGTGATTGGTTCATATGCCATAAATAACAGTATGTTTGATGTTGGTTTGATGTTGACTTTTGCTTTTGGTGGTTTTTTCTTGGATAAACTTGGCTTCTCTTTGAGTGCAATTATACTTGGTATGATTTTAGGGCCTATAGCGGAATCAGGTTTTGCGCAGGCGCTTACTATCTCAGGTGGAGCATACGGTATATTTTTTGCCTCAGTGCCTGCAAAAATCTTATGGGTGATAATAGTAGCACTACTTGTACAGCCATTGATAGGACACTATAGAAGCAGGAAAATTAAAAATACGGCATCTTAACTTTGAATATAAATAGCTTTATAAAGATATCAAATTTAAATCAGTTTGAGATAAATGTAAGTTACTTAGCAAAAAGAAAAAAGAAAAAAACACAATACAATATAAATATGTATCTGTTTATACCAGATAGTTTAGATATAAACGAACAAACATATTCTAAAACTGATTTTTACAATGATTCATCTGGACATATAAGACTTTTTACCCCAAGATACAATCTCAAAACTCTCATAAAAAGATTGTTAAATCTGATAGAGTTTTTAAAAATAGATATAGATAAAAGTGAAAAGTTTGAATATATAAATTATGAAACAAAAATGATAGTTTGTTCATATATAGAATATCTCAAAGAGATTTCTCGAAATATAGAAGATGAGAAATTAAAAATTAAAAAAATTAAAAACTTAGTACAGAAAATCAAAAAATTTAATGAAATTAAAAATGAGCTGTTTTTTTTACATAGCACCTCCCAAAATGATGAGATAAGACACCTTCTTAAATCATCCGTAGAGTATATTAGTCTGATTACGCAAAGGTACCTATTTATCATAAATACGAAACTTAGGAGTAGTGAAAGTGTTCATATTGACACTATAAATAAGATAATCAATATTATCAACAATGAAATTTCTTTTGAAAAAGAAAAAGATTTGCCATTTATATCAAATGATGACAACATGAATGAAAAAGTGATATTTAGATATAGTGTTTTTAAGAAGTATTTTTATAGTATTCTTTTTTTAAAACAAGATATCGAAGAAGATGCAAAAAAGATAAGACAATTCTACTATGCTATAGCTGCTGGAATTTCAATGATATTTGCAACTACTGTTGTTTTTATTACTCAACAAAAATATGGAAATTTTACCACACCTTTCTTTGTAGCTTTGGTTTTAAGCTATATGTTTAAAGAT
>JALVAU010000157.1 GCA_027011025.1 Campylobacteraceae bacterium
TCCAATTATCAAAGAAGCAAGAGAGGTTTATGGTGAAGATAAAGAGAAGTTAAATGACTTAATTCAAAAAAATATAGATTTAGAGTTAGAGATGAAGAGGCGTTCCATTTTGCTTGAAGAGAAACTCGAAGAGGCTAAGAGGGCAAAAGAGGCACTTAAAGATGAGAGAGAGCGACATAAAAAAGAGTTTGAAAATTCAACTTACAAGATGCAAAAGAGTTTCAACGAAGCGATCAAAGAGGCAAAAGCAGCGATAAAATCAAAAGATATTCAAGAGAGTCACAGGGCATTAAACAGAGCAAACCAATTTAAACAAAAAGCAAAAAAGATAAATATAGTACAAAAGAGTGAAAAATTAATTGTTGGTGATTTTGTAAAATATGGTAACTCAAAAGGGGTGATAAAGAGTATAAAAAAAGATATGGCTATGATTGATTGTAGCGGTATTACGCTAAGAGTTCCCCTGAATACTCTGAAAAAAAGTGGAAATCCTCCAAAAAAACCAAGAAAAATTACTGTAACCAAACCTAGTGCAACAAGTTCTATCACCCTTGATTTGCATGGGCTAAGAGCTGATGAAGCGATAGAAAAATTAGATAAATTTCTCTCAGATGCTTTGATAAATGGCTATGACGAGGTTTTGGTTTATCATGGAATTGGCACAGGAAAACTTGCATATGCCATCAAGACATTTCTTTCTACCTATCCAAGCCTTGTTTCGTATTCGGATGCTCCTATAAATATGGGAGGATATGGAGCCACTTTGATAAAATTATGAGATTGCCATCAAATTTTAGGTATAATTAGGTGATATACTTCTTCACAATCTTACAACTTCTAAGTCCTCTAAGACTATGAGGTGCTTATGTAAGAAGTCAATTTAAAGAGGGTTTATGGAAAAAATAAATAAAGAACTTGATAGATTAGTTATAGTATTTTTTATCACTATATTCATACTGTTTTTCATCGCTTTTTTTAATGAAAAAATTTATATTTTTCTAGGTGTAAGTGCTCAAAATTTTCAATATATTCTAGCATTTACTGCTATTTTACTTATGCTAATTAGTTTTTTTAAGATAAAATCTACAAGAAAAAAACTTCAAGAAGAGTTCAATGATGTAATTGATAAAAAAAAGAAAAAGCTGATAGACAGCAATAGAAAACTTAAAAAAATAAATGAATCTATAAAAAAACAACTATATACCGACAATCTTACTGTTTTGCCAAATAGAAAAGCATTGGAGAGAGATATTGAGCATATGGATAATCCAAAACTAATCATTTTGGATCTCGATTCATTTGGACATATCAATGAGTATTTTGGTAAAGATATGGGCAATTTTATTTTGCGTGAAGTTGCTATTTTATTAAAAGAATTTTCTAAGCAAGAAAAGTTGAGAGTTTACAGAATAGGGGCAGATGAATTTGCACTACTTGAAAACAAAGACTTAGATGTTGACAGATACGAAGAACTAGCTATAAATTTGATTGATATTTTTAAAGAACTAAGAATATCACATCCAGATCATACATCTCCCATAGAGGTAAATGCAACTTTAGGTTTTTGCCTTGATGCTGATAATATGATTGAAAAAGCCAGCAGAGCACTTAATGAAGCAAAAGAACAACAGATAGGATATCTGTGTTATTTTAAAAAGATAGACAATAAAGATAAATATGGCGAACAGATAAAATGGTCAGAGTTTATAAGTGAAGCTATAAATAATGATAGAATTACCCCCTATTATCAACCTATTTTTAATGATAAAAAAGAGATTGTAAAGTATGAGTGCTTAGTAAGAATTTTAGATGAAGATGGAGAGGTTTTCCCTCCTAGACTATTTCTTGAAGTTGCAAAAAAAGTTAAAAAATATACAGAAATAGAGAAACTTGTTATTAAAAAAAGCTTTATAGACATAGAAAATACGAATCATATCGTATCTATAAATTTACTAGCAAGGGATATGAGCGACAGCAATGTGAGTCATTTTATAATTTCAATGTTAAAAAAATACAGAGTTGCCAATCAGGTTGTGTTTGAAATTTTAGAAGATGAAAATATTGAAAGCATGGAAAGAGTAATGAAGTTTATAAACTCTGTAAGAAATATAGGATGTAAAATTGCCATAGATGATTTTGGTACGGGTTATAGTAATTTTTCATATCTAAGTATGCTTCATCCTGATTATATAAAGATAGACGGCTCTCTTATTAAAAATCTTGCAAGTGATAAAAATTCATATGCGATTGTGAGTTCAATAATAGTATTTGCAAAAAAATTAAATATAAAAACTATCGCAGAATTTGTTCATAACAAAGAAAGTTATGAAATATGTAAAAAATTGGGAGTGGACGAATTCCAAGGATTTTATCTTGGTGAGCCTACACCAAAATTAATAGCATAGGGTTAAATTTGAATACAGAAGAACTATTTTTAAAATTATTGAGTTATGAGTCAATAACTCCTGATGACGCAGGAAGTTTGGATTTTATACAAAACTATATGAGCGATTTTGATGTTTTTAGAATCGATAAAGAAGATACTAAAAACCTTCTCTTGTATAAAAAGTTTGGAGATGGGGAGCATCTATGCTTTGCCGGACATGTAGATGTTGTGCCTCCGGGTGACGGGTGGGATAGTGATCCATTTGATCCTATTACTAAAGATGGCTATATATATGCAAGAGGCTCTCAAGATATGAAGAGTGGTGTTTGTGCCTTTTTACAGG
>JALVAU010000158.1 GCA_027011025.1 Campylobacteraceae bacterium
GATATAAAAAACTCATCAAAAGATATGATACCAATTATAATAGTAGTAGCATTTTTTCAAATCGTGATTATAAAGAAGATGCCTCAAGATTTGCCCTCCATACTGCTAGGTCTGGTTATCATCATTTTTGGTCTGGCTATTTTCATCAGAGGATTGGAAATAGGAATTTTTCCAATAGGTGAAAATCTTGCAAATGATTTTGCAAAAAAAGGCTCTGTTTTTTGGCTACTTCTTTTTGCTTTTTTTATAGGTTTTTCTACCACTATAGCAGAACCGGCTCTTATAGCCATAGCAGATAAAGCCTCAATTATAAGCGAAGGAAGAATAGATGCTTTTTTTCTAAGACTTACAGTTGCACTATCGGTTGGATTTGCCATAGGCTTGGGTGTATTAAGAATTCTGCTTGGTCATCCTATACAATACTACATCGTTTTTGGCTATATTGTTGTTGTTATCACAACATTTTTTGCACCATTGCAAATAGTCGGGCTGGCTTATGATAGCGGAGGTGTTACAACTTCTACTATCACCGTTCCCTTAGTTGCTGCCCTTGGTATCGGATTGTCATCAAATATCAAAGGAAGGAATCCCACTATAGATGGTTTTGGATTGATAGCTTTGGCTTCACTAATGCCAATGATATTTGTACAAATTTACGGAATAATTGTCTATACTTTTATGGAACCAGATATGAGTGTCAAAGTCATTATAGATGTAACAAAAGCCATATCACAGGAAAATAAATTTACTTTTATTAAAATTTTTATTGATTTTTTGAAAGTAACAAAAGATATCATCCCTATACTTCTTGTCATAATATTTTTTCAGTATATAATTATAAAAAAACCAATCCCACATCTTCAAAAAGCCAGTAGTGGAATATTTTTGGTTACCGTAGGGCTATATGCCTTTATGATAGGACTTGAACTTGGATTATTTCCTATCGGAGAAAACCTTGCTATATCCTTAACAAGTATAAAAAATGTATGGTTTATATATCTATTTGGTTTTGCGATAGGTTTTTCAACCACTATGGCAGAACCGGCACTTATAGCAATAGCTACAAAAGCAAGTGAAATAAGTGAAGGAAATATAGATGGGACAACCCTGAGAATTTTTGTTGCGATAGGTGTAGCAATCGGCATTTCACTTGGTGCGTACAGAATAGTACAAGGTGACCCTATACAATACTATGTTATATTTGGTTATATTATGATAGTAATTATGACCTATTTTGCACCAAAATATATAGTACCGATTGCTTATGACAGCGGAGGAGTAACAACCTCAACTGTTACTGTTCCACTTGTTGCTGCTTTAGGCTTAGGGCTTGCACAGAATATTGAGGGAAGAAGCCCACTTATAGATGGCTTTGGCTTGATAGCTTTCGCTTCACTATTTCCCATGATTACAGTCATGGGTTATGGTATATTAGTAACAAAATTATCAAAAAAGAGGAGAAATTAGATGCAATTTACAGTTTTAACTGCCATAGTACCGGATGAAAAAGAGGAAAACATAATAGAAGTAGCAAAAAAAGCAGGTGCAGGAAGCGTCACAATACTTCATGGTAAAAACATAGGTCTTAAAGAAAAAAAGGTATTTTTTGGATTAACTCTAGAAGAGAATGTCTCTATTTTACTCTTTATTTTACCTAAAAAATTATCCATTAGTATATTTAAGACTCTAAAAAATGAGTTAGAAATAGATGAAAAAGAGGGTGAAAATGGAATTATTTTTACATTTCCATTGACACATTTAGCAGGCATACAAGAAGAAGAGATAGAGCTTTTTGAAGAAGAGATAAAAAACGAAATATAAAAGGAATAGCAATGTTAGTAAAAGATATAATGTGCAAAAAAAATTTGGCTATAATCTCCCCTATGGCACCCATTAGAGATGCACTAAGCAGTATGAAAAACAATAGAATAAAATCACTCATAGTTGACAAAATAAGACCTAGCGATGCTTATGGTATATTGACATATAAAAATATTCTTTTCTCCATCATAGCAAGTGACGGTGATATTGATTTGCTTAGAGTTTATGATATCTGCTCAAAACCTGCATATCAAATCTCAGAAGAGCTAGATATAAAATATGCCGTTCAACTTATGGTAAAAAGCAATGTAAAAAGACTACTAGTCATCGACAACAATGAAATAGAGGGAATTTTAACCATGACAGACATTATGGAAAATTATCTTGAAAAGATAGATTAAGAGCACCTTAAAGTTTTCCAAAAAAATTCCAAATAAAAAATGGTCTATTCTAAAATCTTGAGTACCTAGTCAACTTTGAATTTAGATAAACTACCATCTAGGCTTTGGGAAATTTTAAGCATCTTTTCTGATATATTTGATAACTCTTTTGATAATTCTTCATTTTTCTTAGAAATTTTAAATGTACCGTTTAGATCATTCATCATTACAGATATAATTACTGACATATCCAAAACCCTTTTTGAAGCATCATTCGATATTGCAATAGACTCTTTTGTTTTAGCTCTTGTTTCTTTTGCTTTATCTTTAACTATATTTGCATTTAGGGAAATTTCTCTAACTTTTTCTGAATTTTTTTGCATATCTGAGCTCAGTTGCATCACGCCTTGAACAATAACACTTATAGTTGCATCTATCTCGGATAATGATTTTTGAGTTCTCTCTGCTAGTTTTCTTACTTCATCAGCCACAACAGCAAATCCTCTTCCATGCTCCCCTGCCCTTGCCGCTTCTATTGCTGCATTCAGAGCTAAAAGATTTGTCTGGTCTGCTATATCTTTTATCATATCCAAAACACCTTTTATCTGTTCGGTTTGTGCTACAACTTCTTGTATCTGTGACGACATCTCCTCTTCTGCTTCACTAGAGCTTTCTATGCTTTGTACAACTTTTTCCAAAGATTTTGTCATATTTTCCAAAACTACAAAAGACTCTTTGCTATCTTCTATATTTTTTTCTGAGAGTGTTTTTGATATTTCAAGCTCTTCCTCAACATTTTTAGCAGCAATAAGTGTTTTATCTATCTGTCTGTTCTCTTTTTGAGTGCTATCCAATATAATTTGTGCACTATCGCTAAGAGCTTTACCATTTTTTTCTACTTTGTGTGCACTATTTTGTGACTCAATGACAGTTTTTTGAATTTTTTCTATAAAATTATTTACCTCTTTTGCAACCTCTCCTATTTCATCAGAGCTCTGTATATCCACTCTCTTTGTCAGGTCTCCGTCTCCAGAAGAGAGATCTTTTACTCTATCTAGCAATAAAGCTATAGGGTTACCTATAATTTTTTTAAGAATAAATAAGACTAAAAGTACTATAAGTAGTAAAAAAAGTACAAATATAACAAAAAATTTAATACTAGAGTTTTTTATATTTAAATCCACACTATCCATAGAAAAAGTTAAGTCCATAACTCCTAAAACATCCCCTATATTTGATGTTGCATGGCAGGCCAAACACTCCGAATCTGTAACTAACGGCTTCAAGAGACGGATTGTATGTTTTCCATTACGAGTGACATTCAATTTTCTTTCTTTTGGCTTCTTGTATAGGCTTTTTATTAAAGTGTCATTTGAAATAGAATCTTTCAAGCCAAACATATCTATAATGGCTTGGGATTTGTGTATTTTTAAACTAACTATACCCTTCATCTTTCCTGCATCATTTATAGCTTTTTCTATCAAATCTGCATCACCTATATTCATAGCAGATCTAACTGTTTTGAATATAGACTGACTCAATAAACGCATATTTTTTTCAGCCTCGGCAGAGGCCGTTGCTTGAAATTCATAAATAATCACATATTGCAAAATCGCAAAGATTAAAACCAATGCGGGAACAAGTGTCAAAATTATTTTGTAACCTATACTTTTTTTCATAAAACTATTCCTCAGTAAAAAATAAAAACTCACTTTTTGATTATATTAAGGGCACCTCTAATAACCCATACACCGATAGAAACCTAATACATGGTTGTTGAAGGTTCCCTTAAAAATTAATGTAAAAAATGCCTAACCCCACTAAAATATAAAGCTATATCATGCTCATCTGCAGCTTTGATAATATCATCATCTCTGATACTACCACCAGGCTCTATTATACATCTTATACCTGCTTTTGCGGCTTCATCGATACTGTCTCTAAATGGAAAAAATGCCTCACTTGCCATCGCTGCTCCAAAGACTTCTACGCCCATCTCTTTTGCCTTAGCAAGTGCACATTTAGCCGCATCTACTCTGCTTGTCATACCCATTCCTATCGCTACCATAGCTGACTCTTTTACATAAACAACACAATTTGATTTTGTAAGGCTAGCTATCTTATAAGCAATTTCCAAATCTTCCAATCCACCCTTGTATGCCTCTCTTTTACTCACACATTTAGCGTTTTTAACCTCGTCATCTATTACTTTATCACTCTGTTGATATACAAAACCACCATCTACATGCTTGAAGTCATATTCATCATCGCTTAAAACCAAATATCTACTCTCTTGAGTAAATATTTTTATTCTCTTTTTCTTTTCAAAAACCGCGAGCGCATCATCATCTACATTTGCAGCAATTATAACTTCAACAAATATTTCATTGATTTTATTTGCCAATTTTTCATCTAGTTTACCATTAATTGCAACAACTCCACCGTAAGCAGAGACGGGATCACACTTCAAAGCCTTTTCATAAGCATCAAAAAGGTCATCCCCAATAGCAAAACCACAAGGATTAGCATGTTTTATTATCGATACTGCCGGCGTATCTCCAAATGAAGCTGCTATCTTTAGAGCTCCATTAATATCAGTCATATTATTAAAACTAGCTTCACCCTTTAGTGTTTTAAAATTGTTTGAAAAGAAGTAATCAAACTCATATAAAGCACCTTTTTGGTGAGGGTTTTCTCCATACCTCGTATCAAATGCTTTACTTCCTACTATAAACTGTTTTTCTCCAAACCCACCATTAAATCTTCTATTCATATAGTTTGCTATCATGCTATCATAGGATGCAGTATGCTCATAAGCTTTTATCATCAAATCTCTTCTAAATTCGAGTGAATTTTTACCATTTTTCAAGGCTGCAATTACTAATTCATAATCATTTACATCTGTTACAACTAAAACATCATTAAAATTTTTAGCAGCACTTCTAACCATAGCCGGTCCGCCAATATCAATATTTTCTATGATTTCATCAAAATCATCTGTTTTAGATATAGTCTCTTTAAAGGGGTATAGATTTACGCAAACCAAGTCTATTCCTGTTATTCCATGCTCTTTTGCAGTCTCTACATGTAGAGGCAAATCCCTTCTGTGTAAGATTCCTCCGTGTATATAGGGATTTAGTGTTTTTACCCTGCCGTCAAACATCTCTGGAAACTTTGTAACTTCGCTTATCTCTATGGCTTTTACTCCTTCATCTTGCAAAAGCTTAAATGTTCCGCCCGTAGATACTATCTCATAACCAAGCTCTTCGAGACTTTTGGCAAAATCAACCACACCTATCTTATCACTAACGCTTATCAATGCTCTATAACTATTCATCTTATTACTCCACTAATTAAAAAATTATTATATAATACCATATTTGATATAAGGATAAAGTTATGAGTTTTTTTGACAAAGAGATAGATAGAAGAGCTACAAATTGTGAGAAATGGGATAAATACAAAGATACAGACATAATACCCGCATGGGTTGCAGATGCTGATTTTAGTGCACCTCTTCCTGTCATAAAAGCTTTGCAAGATAGAGTAGAACATGGCATTTTTGGCTACACTTCTGTTGATGATGCTACAAATCAAGCTGTTGTTGACTTTATTTGGCGACATCACAAATGGGAAATCCAAAAAGAGTGGATAGTTTGGGTAAATGGTGTGGTAAGTAGCATGAATCTAGTGTGTAAAATGTTTCCAAATGATACCAAGGTAATAACAACGACACCGATATATCCACACTTTATAAAAGCCCCAAAAAATTCAAATTTAGAAGTTACAAAAATACCACTAAGAGAGATCAATAACAGATGGGGTATTGATTTTGAAGAGTTTAGAGATAAAATAGACTCTACATGTAAACTTTTTTTACTATGCAATCCTCACAACCCCGGAGGTACTGTCTTTAGTAGGGATGAATTGGAAAAACTAGGAGAAATATGTCTAGAACACGATATATTAATCTGTTCGGATGAAATACATGCAGATTTAGTGATAAATCCACGAGTAAAACATATACCAATAGCCTCTTTAAATAAAAAATTAGAAAAAACAACTATTACCTTGATGGCTCCTAGCAAAACTTTTAATATAGCCGGATTACAGAGTTCTTTTGCAATCATACCAAATAAAAAACTTCGTGCATCCTTTCAAAAAGAGCTAAGAGGATTGGGTGATGGTATAAATTTATTGGCAATAACTGCCACTAAAGCCGCATATACCAAGGGTGACAAATGGCTAGATGAATTAAAAGAGTATCTTAGCGAAAATTTAAACTTAGTGGAAAATTTTGTCAAAAGCAATGAAAATCTAAAAATGCTCAAATGTGATGCGACCTATCTAGCATGGATAGATTGCAAAAATATAAAAGTAGAAAATCCTTATGAGTTTTTTTTAAAATTCGGTGTTGGATTAAGCGAAGGAGAAAGGTTTGGAGACAAAAACTTTATAAGATTAAATTTTGCAACAACAAGAAAAAGGCTAAAAAAAATACTAACAAGGATGCAAAATGCACTAGATACTCTCTAAAGAGACTACTGTATAGTGGTTCTTTAAATTAGTTATCAACTCTACTTGTGACATAAAAATAGAGCACTTCTATCTCTTTGTCTGTTAAAAAATATGTAGGCATAACTCTATGATTTGTTTTGAGAGCCTGAGAAAAAGCAGCTAAACTCAGACGATTTATCGCCGGAGCTTTTAAAACTCTGTTCTTGCCTTTTGATCTATATCTTGCGATAATAGAACCTTCTCCATTTTTTCCATGGCATAGATTGCAACCTATGCCTCTTGGATTAAAATAGAGCATCTTTGCATACTCCATTTTTGTGATAAAATCTTCACCAAGCATCGAAACAACTAATAAAAAAACAAGAAAAATTACCCTCATTCAAACTCACTTTATCAAACATTCGATATGATACTATATTTCAAATAAAGGTAGAGTAAAAATAGATGACATTAATAAACGGAAAAGAGTTATCACAAAAGATAAGAAAAAATGTTAAAAAAGAGATTGAGACGCTAGAGACAGTTGGCATCACTCCGGGACTTGCTGTTTTACTTGTGGGTGATGATCCTGCTAGTAAAACATATGTGAGCATGAAAGAGAAAGCCTGTGAAGAGGCAGGTATCTACTCTATCGTGCATAAAATGCCAAATTCCATATCCCAAGATAAAATTTTAGAGATACTCGATATGATAAATAAAAATGATTATATAGATGGTATCTTGGTACAACTTCCACTTCCTGCTCAAATAGATACAAATAAAATACTAGAAACCATAAATCCTAGCAAAGATGTGGATGGTTTTCATCCATTTAATGTTGGAAGACTGGTTTCTGATTTAGATAGTTTTGTGCCTTGTACTCCTTTGGGAGTTATGAGAATGTTTGAAGAGTATGGAATTGATCCAAAAGGTAAAGATGTTTGTATAGTTGGAGCTAGTAATATAGTGGGAAAGCCTATGCTAAATCTCCTATTAAATGCCGGTGCAACCGTAGATATTTGTCATATTTTTACAGAAGACTTAAAAGCTCATACGAGTAAAGCAGATATTGTTATAGTTGGGGTGGGCAAAGCTGGGCTTATTAGTAAAGATATGATCAAAGATAATGCAATTGTTATAGACATAGGTATAAACAGGTTAGAGAGTGGAAAATTAGTTGGTGATGTTGATTTTGAAACAGTAGCTCCAAAATGCTCTTTTATCACTCCAGTTCCTGGTGGTGTAGGACCTATGACTATTGCAATGCTGCTGGAAAATACTCTAAAAGCGGCAAAAAACAGAAACAAAAAAAAGGTAAAATAAGTGAAAAATAGACTGCAAAAACTATACAATTTTTCAAATAGTTGGACTGGTACTGTTATCATTGTATTGCTTGTTATATTTTTTATAGCTCAAGCCTTTGTGATTCCTAGTGGAAGTATGAAAAATACTCTTTTGATAGGAGATCATCTTTTTGTAAAGAAGTTTTCTTATGGTGTGCCTATTCCACATATTCCATGGATTGAAGTTCCAGTACTTCCAGATTTCAAGGGAGATGGACATCTAATAGATGCGAACGGTCCACAAAGAGGAGATATAGTTGTCTTTAGATATCCAAACAATATAAAAATCCACTATGTAAAAAGGTGTGTGGCGCTTGGAGGAGATGAGATACTATACTCAAACGAAACTCTTTATATAAGATTTCGTGAGGGTAGTGAATATATGAAGAAAAACTTTCAACCCGGACAATTAGTTGTATTAGCAGGTAAACTATGGGTTAAAAACCCATATAAATATAAATATCCGGGTATTCATTATGATAAAAATATAGATATTTTTGAGCAGATGAATCTATACATGCAAGCAAATCAATTAGCAATGCAACCTGCGATTGTGAAGGAGTTTCCAAGCAAGCAAGGTTTGATGTTTAATGCATTCTATAAAAAAGTACCAAAAGATGAATATTTCATGATGGGAGACAATAGAGACCATTCAAATGATAGTAGATTTTGGGGAAGCGTACCATACTCGCTGATAGTTGGAAAACCATGGTTTATATATTTTAGTTGGGACAAAAACTACAATATAAGATGGAATAGGATAGGAAGATTTATAGACAATCTACAAACTGACAAAAGTTTTTTAAATGGAAAATAGTGCAGAAATTATAAAAATAGTAGCCCAAATTTTGGCTTTAATGATAGCTATCATTGGTCATGAGATTATGCACGGATATGTTGCTTACAAGTATGGTGATTATACTGCTAAAAATGCTGGGCGTTTAAGTATAAATCCTATAAAACATATAGACTTAGTAGGTACAATTATACTTCCTGCGCTTCTTTTTTTCTCTCATGCTCCTTTTCTTTTTGGTTGGGCAAAACCGGTACCTATAAACATGAGAGAAGTGATGAATAACGGAGGCTACAAAGCAGCCATTGGCGTATCTTTAGCTGGAATTGCTTATAACTTTACGCTTGCCATAGTTTGCAGTATTATTTTTGGATTTTTAAATGAGCCCACAACATATGTAGGTCTGTTTTTTGTCTATCTTGTTTTACAATCACTCATATACAACATAGTCTTAGGAGTTTTTAACCTATATCCCATTCCACCACTTGACGGCTCACATGCACTTGCCTATCTAGCTGCATCACAAGGCTGGAATGGCATTATGAACTTTTTTGACTCTATGCAGAGATATGGTATGTTGATACTTCTTCTCTTTATAGCTACACCGCTATCAAAGTACTTCTTTGCTCCAATTGGGTATATAGTAAATTGGCTTATAAACTAAAGT
>JALVAU010000159.1 GCA_027011025.1 Campylobacteraceae bacterium
AGTATTTATATCTTTGTAAAAAGTCTATATATTTTTGCATCTTATATCCTTAATATGTGTACTTCACACCGAGTACAAAACGGGATGAATCATCAAATTCACTTAGTAAAGTATCTGTATTATTGCTCACTACATGCAAATACTCTGCATGAAACACAAAGCTATCAAATACTCGAGATTGTGCCTCTGCTTTGAATATTCGCTCATTTTTTCTCAAATCCTCTAAAACACCAAGTTTTAACTCACTGCTTCTTACATCATTAAAATTAATTCTTAGCGCAAGAAACAGATCATTATCATAAACCTCAGAAATATCTACATTTTTTACTTTCTTGTTATCTGTATAGATATAACGATAATACTCTGTATAGAGTGTTACATCTGTTTTTTTAAGGTCGTAAAAACTTTTTTCAATACCAATACCTAGCTGTGTATAGTCACTCATGGGGGTATAATCTATCACATCTGTATAAGCAAATTCTGTTTTAAAAATAATGTCTGAGTAGATAATATGGGAGAGCAAAAGAGCTTTATTTACCCTATAAGCATATTGTGATAGTGAGTACGTTGGATTAAAGACGATATCACGCTTAGTATCGTAACCATGTAAAAATATCACTTTAGTTTCACTATCAATATACTCATCACTCACTAGTGTTGCACTTAGATAAAGTGTTGGGGTATAACGTTTATCACTTAAGTGTAGTTTTTTTTCATAAGTGAGGGGAAATGGCGAGTAAGGAGTAGAATTTTGTGGATAAATGATATCATCTTCATAAAACTTTACACCAAGTTCTAGTGAGTTCTCATCAAAGTAACGAGTTATATCTGCTCCCATAGCCCCATATTTTGCGGTTTTATCAAAAGGATCTTTTAGATAATTTTTTTGATTATAGATATCACTCACATTGTAACCCTCTAGCTCACCCCAATACTTTATTTTCTTCCCTAAACTTAGAGCATAATCATCAAACTCTTTAGTAATATAAAGTTCATTTAAAAGCAGGTATCTTCTCTCTTTATACTCTGAAGAGTAAAGAAACTCCAGTTTTGCATCTGTTTGAAAAAAATCGTTTGAAAAAGAGAGCATTGCACTACCAGAAGCAACTGTTTCATTGGTATATTTGCTATACCCCATCCCATCAACACCCAGTTCAAACTTATGCTCGTATGCTACAAGAGAACTTACAAACAAAAAAACTAAGAATACTATTTTCATTTGAGTACTCTTTTAGAAAAGTCTTTTTTATGCAGTCCTGCTTTTATCTTATCTTCATCCCAAGTAAGGATGCTCTCCTTTTTATTTTGGATGTTTTGTATCACTATCTTATGCACTCTGTAAACGCCATCAAGAAGAACATAGTTTGAAAAATATATCTTTTTTAAGAGTCGTCCCTGCTTGTCAAAATACTCCCCAAATCGTGCCAAATACTCTTTTGTATCTATATAGACTATCTGTTTTGAGTAGCCACTGTTTTTATCTTTTGGCACTCTTATGAGCTTAAAATACTCCACACCATCTACTAACACTTTCTCAGACTCACCACCATAAGAGTAGTTTTTATAGTTTTGTGAAGAGATATCTTCATAAGAGAATTCACTTGCCATAAAAGATCCTGATTTATTGCGTGAGCTAATGCGCTTTATTCTCTTAAGCGCTGGTAGATAAAGCCACTGTTTATCATCACCGCCTATCACTTCATAACTTAAGAGTTTCGTATCTTTTAAGTCATTAGGAAAGAGAAAAATAAGTAAAGATCTATCACCATCTTCTCCTTCAAGTTTTTTCATCTCAAGTTTTCTAATATTTTCATCTCCTTGAGCATTTTTCAAAATCATCGTAGTTTTTGATATGCTACTTTGATACCCAGATGTTTTTTCATAAGAGTGCTTTGCAATCTCTTCACCGCTCTGTGCTAACAGTGCCATAGACAGACACAAAAACACAATACTTTTTTTCATAATATACTCCTAAAAAGTTTAAAGTGAACAATGTTAACATAAGAAAACTTAAATGTAATCACTGTTCACTTTAAAATTATGCTAAAATTGTATTATGATTAAACACGATTACCATCATGGCAACCTTAAAGAAGATTTTATAACTATTGCTATGGACTTTATTGCTAAAGAAGATGTGGAAAAGCTTACACTCAAAGTACTCTCAGATGCAACAGGAACTTCCCGCTCTGCAATTTATAAACATTTTAAAAATAAAGATGCACTCATTGAGACTATCATAGAAAATGGATTTGATAAGTTTGATGCAGAAACTACACAATACCTACATGATGAAAGCAAAGCATTAATTGATAAATTTTATTTGACAGGGAAACTATATGTCGAATTTGCAAAGAGAAATCCAAATCTTTACAGACTTCTGTTTGGTAAAAAATATGCACATATACGAGAGGAATTGCTCAGCATAAAAGATGAAGATTGTAGTGGCTTTGCAGCACTTCAAAAAACGATAGAAGATGGTCAAAAACAAGGCATTCTTAAAAAAGATGATAGTTATAAACAAGCCATAGTTATCTGGGCGACAATGCATGGCATATCTTCACTTATTATTGATGGTTTTATGGATGTGGAAGAGATTTATGAAGCTATGTATGACACTCTTTTTGAAACGCTTCTAAGCGGACTAGTAGCAAATAAAGTAAAAATTATTTCAACCATTCCACTACTCAATAAGGTTTTACAACCTACAAATTAAAAT
>JALVAU010000160.1 GCA_027011025.1 Campylobacteraceae bacterium
AAAAGAGAAGAGGCAAAAAAGGGAGTGTTTTATACATAACCTCAGATATGAATACTCTTTTAAAGCTGATACAAAGATTCAATGTCTATGAAGTTCCTAGTGCTTTTATAATAAAAAGATTTAAGAAATTACTCTATAAACAAGATAGTATAATAGAAAAAATAAGGATATAAAATGTTAGATTTAGCGATAATAGGTGGCGGTCCTGCTGGATTGACTGCCGGACTTTATGCAACAAGAGGTGGCTTAAAAGAAGTTGTTATGTTTGAAAAAGGTATGCCCGGCGGACAGATTACAAGTAGTAGTGAGATAGAAAATTACCCTGGAGTTTTAGAGGTGATGAGCGGAATGGACTTGATGCAACATTGGCCACAGCAATGCATGAGATTTGGACTGAAGCATCGTATGGACGAAGTAAGTAGAGTTTCAAAAAGGGAAGATGGAGTTTTTGAAGTCTCTCTTCTTGGCGGTGAAGTCGTAGAGGCTAAAAGTGTGATAGTTTGCACAGGAAGCACTCCAAGAAGATCTGGCGTAAGGGGAGAGAGTCTTTTCTTTGGAAGAGGTGTAAGTACTTGCGCTACATGTGACGGATTTTTTTATAAAAATCAAGAAGTAGCAGTCTTGGGTGGTGGTGACACTGCTCTTGAAGAGGCTCTATATCTTGCAAATATATGCTCTAAAGTCTATTTAATTCACAGAAGAGACGAGTTTCGTGCAAGTCCTGTTACGGTAGAGAAGGTAAAAAACAATCAAAAAATTGAATTAGTTTTAAACTCAGTAGTAGATGAGATAGCAGGAGATGATAGCGGAGTAAATAGTATTTATGTTGAAGATAAACATGGAAACAAAAGAGATATAAGGGTTCCTGGTATCTTTGTTTTTGTTGGAATGGATGTAAACAATCAAATACTTATGCAAGAAGATGGCTCAGCACTTTGTAAATTGAGTGAAAATGGAAATGTTATAGTTGATCTTAAGATGCATACTTCAGTAGAGGGACTTTTTGCAGCTGGAGATCTAAGAATTGATGCATCAAAACAGGTGGTTTGTGCAGCAGGAGATGGTGCTACTGCCGGTATTCAAGCTTTGGAGTATGTAAATGAGTGAAAATAGAATGATAAAAGTAGGAATTCACGGCTCTACAGGAAGAGTTGGTCATCTACTGATAGAAAACCTAAAAAATGATGAACTTGCAAAACCCTATATGCTTCATGCAATAGAAGAGTTTACTTTTGCTTTGCCAAATGATGTGAGTGTTACAGAGTCATATAGCGAGCTGTTCAAAAATAGTGATGTTGTTATAGATTTTACCATTGCATTTGCCACTGAAACCCTGCTAGAAGCTGCTCTGGAGAATCCAACACCTTTGGTTATAGGCACAACAGGATTGAGCACACATCAACAAAACCTACTAAGTGAAGCTTCAAAATTGATGCCAATTTTATATGCTACAAACATGTCTTTAGGGGTTGCGGTATTAAACAAACTAGCATCTTTAGCTTCAAAGAGTTTGAGTGATTTTGATATAGAGATAGTAGAGCAACACCACAGATATAAAAAAGACGCTCCTAGCGGAACAGCTATGACCTTGGGTGAAAATGTTGCAAAAGCCAGAGGGCTAGAGCTTGAAAGAGTAAGAGTTAGCGGAAGAAATGGTTTAATAGGTGAGAGAAGCAAGGATGAGATCGCTATTATGGCACTTCGTGGAGGAGATATTGTAGGGCGACATACGGTTGGATTTTATAACGATGGAGAGTTTATAGAGTTAAACCATACAGCAACCAGTAGAGATACTTTTGCAAAGGGAGCTATTAGAG
Source organism: Campylobacteraceae bacterium (assembly GCA_027011025.1). Lineage (GTDB taxonomy): Bacteria > Campylobacterota > Campylobacteria > Campylobacterales > Sulfurospirillaceae > JAADIZ01. The sequence continues at coordinate 1,818 of JALVAU010000160.1, forward strand.
CTGCCAAATGGATAGTAAATCAAAAAAATGGGCTTTATAGTATAAATGATTGTTTGGGTATCTAAAGGAAAATAAATGTGTGCAATAGTTGGTGTATTTGGTTCAAAAGAGGCTTCAAGAGTGGCTTACTACTCACTTTTTGCTATGCAACATCGCGGGCAAGAGGCTACTGGCATAAGTGCAAGTGATGGTAAAAACATAAGAAAAGTAAAGAAAAAAGGTTTAGTCACAGAGGTATTTGATGAAACAGCACTTAAGTATCTCAAAGGAGATATGGCAATTGGACACAACAGATACTCTACAGCCGGAAGTAAATCAGTCATAGATGCTCAACCTATATTTGCTAACTATAAACTTGGAGAGATATCAATAGCACACAATGGAAACCTCATAAACGGAAAAGAGGTAAAAAATATGCTCATAGATGAGGGAGCTATTTTTCAATCTGATATGGATACTGAAAATATAATTCATCTTATAGCAAGAAGTCACAAAGAGCATCTCAAAGATAGAATTATAGAGGCACTAAATATAATAAAGGGTGCATATTGCCTGGTAATTCAAGGAAGAAATAAAATTTTTGCCATAAGAGATAGGTATGGTGTTAGACCTTTCTCTTTAGGGCAGCTAGAGGATGGTGGGTATATAGTCTCAAGTGAAACTTGTGCGTTTGATTTAGTCGGTGCAAAATTTATAAGAGACATAAGACCCGGCGAGATGATTATCTTTGATAAGAGCAAAGATGAGTACGAGAGTATTCAACTTTTTGAGCCGGATCCAAAAATTTGTGCATTTGAGTATATATATTTTGCTAGACCAGATAGTGTTATAGACGGCAAGAGTGTATATGAAGTACGAAAAGAGATGGGTAGAGCAATGGCAAAGGAGAATAAAATCCAA